>NZ_BAAADB010000001.1 GCF_039522025.1 Deinococcus depolymerans
GTGCGAGGCATAGTCACTTCGCATCAAGGCCCATGAGACCGGGGAATTTCAAGCCCCTGCCTCCTGGGCCTTCGTGCTAGTCGCTGTTCTCTCGCCCGTGGAAACTCTTGGTTAACAGATCGGAACACTACCGATCTGTTAACTCCACGTCCGGAACCCGCCCAGCTCCTCCTCGCTTCGCTCGGATTGAACGGCTTTGTAAGCCATTCAACCGGAGTCCGTATAAGACGGACTCCGATGGAACGGGTGGCCCAACCCGTTCCATCCGGGCGGATGTGGCTCTCGGAGCTGCGCCGCAGAGCGGCAGAGAAACGGCCGGTGGGGCGTGGCGTCGGCAACCCGGTCCCACCCACCATGGCCCCCGGTTACGGCTGGTTCTCGTCCCGGTCGAGCTTGGCGAAGATCATGCGGCCCACGTTCGTCTGCACGTTGTTCACGACAAGGACGCGGGCGGGCTTGCCGCGGAACTTCAGGCCCTCCTCCACGACGACCATGGTGCCGTCCTCCAGGTACCCGACGCCCTGGTCTTTCTGCTGGCCGCCCTTGCTGATGGTGACGGTCAGGTGATCCCCGGCCTGCACCTGCGGTTTGAGGGCCACGGCCGCCTCGTGAATGCTCAGGATCTGCACGCCGTGCAGCCGGGCGATCTTGCCGAGGTTCCCGTCGTTCGTGATGATGCGCGCGCCCGTGTCCCGCGCCAGGCGGATCAGTTTGTCGTCGGTGGTGGGCAGGGTGAGGTCGTCCCAGTCCTCGACGCGCAGGGGGCGCAGCTCGCGCAGGTCTTCCAGGACGTTCAGGCCGCGTTTGCCGCGCGTGCGCTTCTGCGCGTCGTGGCTGTCCGAGAGGGTCTGCAGTTCACGGAGGATGAACGCCGGGACGACCAGGTCCCCGTCCAGGAAGCCGGCGCGGGCCAGTTCCAGGATGCGGCCGTCGATGATCACGTTGCTGTCCAGCAGTTTGCTGCCCGGGCGGCGGCGGACCTGCGGGAAGGCCAGCAGGCCGAAGGACTCGGCGTTGCGCGCGGCGAACGACACGAAGAACGCCGCGAGAATGGCGGTGATGACGAGGTTCCACACCCAGTTGTAGAAGGGCAGGCTGCGCAGCAGGCTACTGAGCAGCACGCTCAGGAGCAGCGCCACGATCAGCCCGGATGTCGCGGCGGCCACGGTGCGCGGCGACAGCCCGGCGTACCAGCGGGACAGTCGTCCCAGGAGGGTCTGGGAGACACCCTCGATGCGCGGCGCGAGCAGCAGGGCGCTCAGCATACCGGCCAGCATGAGGCTCAGGGTGTTCACATACCCGAGTTCGGTGGGCTGGACGACCGCCAGAGCGCGACCTGCGACCCAGCCGAGCAGCAGGCCGAGCAGCATGACAAACAGGCGGACAGGAAGCACGGGGGGTAGTCTAGCGGGTCTACCCTGCGGAATGTCCTCACGTGACGTGGTGCGGGCGGTCCCTCATGAAGAAAGGCCCGGGACCAGCCATGGCCTTCATGAATGGCCGGCACATCTCATGGGCCGCTCAGCGGGCAGACTGGACCGGTGACCCTGCCTCCCCTGCTGTCCCCCTGCGAGGAAGCCCTGCGCGGCCTGATGGCCGGTCAGGGGGACCTGCGGCCCTGTCTGGGCGTGCTGGTGCCGTTGCTGTTCGCGCTGGCACGCCGGTTGCAGCTCCCGGAAGCGACGCTGGAGATGGCGGTGGGTGACGCGCTGCAGGACATCCGGCAGCACTGTGGCTGCTGGCCGCACACGCGCCTGCCCGCCCAGGTGTGGGTCCTGGCCGTGGCACGCCGCCGCTTCCTGACCGGCGCCGGCCAGTGATACGCACGGCCAGCTGTTCCGCCCTCCACCCGGCACATCACCGATCTGTCAACGCAACAAACGGAATCCGTATGAGAGCCGCATCCGCCCGGATGGAACGGGTTGGGCAACCCCTTCCATCGGACTGTGTATGAGCGGTCGCCCCTCGCCGGCCGGACCTGCCGCGCAGCGGGCGTGAGAAGAACCTGACCGCAGGGAGGCCCGCCGCTGGCGTTCGACTGGCCCTGTCGCGCGGCCCTGCGTGTCGGTCCGGACGGAACGGCGCGGCAGGCCCCCGGGCCCTGGGCCGGAGGGGGTTCTCAGCGGCGTTGTGCGCGCACCCGCAGCAGCCGCCCGGGTTCCAGGTCCACCCACCAGGTCAGGCCTGCCACCACGGCGGCCAGCGCCACGGCCGCGTAGGGCAGCCAGTTCCAGTGGCTGTCCGTGAAGAATGGCAGGATCAGCAGGGTCACCGTGAGGACCGTGCCGAGCAGCAGGGGCAGCGCGGCGATCCAGAAACCGCGTCGGTCACGGTAATGCAGTCGCCGGGCGTCGGCCCGCAGGGTGAACAGTGAGTACAGGCTGGCTCCGGCAGCCAGGACGGTCAGGAGGAAATCGAGATCGGACATGCGATTGAGCAGTCTAATCCCGACGCGGTCGCCGGGAAGGATTTTTTCCGCAAAGTGCCTTTGACACTGTCCGGCACCACGCCTCATCCGGCGCGGCCACCGGGGACGGGTGCGTCCGGGCCGGGCGCGGCAGGGAAAAGAAAACACCCCCGCCTGGGCGGGGGGTGTTCGGTTGGTAGACTCGAGGAGATTTGAACTCCTGACCCCTACAGTGTCAATGTAGTGCTCTACCCCTGAGCTACGAGTCTGCGTGCCTGAAAGGCCGGGTACTGATTTGGAGGCGCTGACCGGACTCGAACCGGTGGTGGAGGTTTTGCAGACCTCTGCCTTACCACTTGGCTACAGCGCCGTGCCTGTTGGTCCGTGCCGTCCGGCGGTTGGTTCCATCTGGCGTTGGCTGTCCCTTGCGGGGGCTGGCGGGTCTTTCCTCTCCAGCGGAAGGAATGTTAGCACGGACTTTCTGAACTGTAAACAGGGGGGCTACCCACCGCGACCACCGTCCGCGAAACGGCGGCCCAGGCGGCCCGGACCGACAGCGGGCCGCCCGCCCGGTTCGCGCTGCACGCCCCGGAACGGGGCTCTACACTGGGCCGGTGAACGCTGAACAGCTGGGAAGGATGGCACGCACCGTTGCCCTGGGGGCCGCGCTGGTCCTGGGGGGCGCGCAGGCGCAGTTGATGGGCACGCCGGCGCAACTGGCGGCGCAACCGGCCCTGAAGGGCTTCGCGGCGCAGGGAGCTTCCCTGGCGAGCGGCGGGACCCGCGTCACGGCGGACGTGGCAGGCGGGCGCGTGGTGGGCGTCTTCGTGGAATCCGACTCGGTGGACGGACTCGCCCGCGGCGTGGGCGCCGGGTGGAACGTGGCCGAGAAGGACCTGCCGAAGCTGACGCAGAACCTCTCGAACCCGCAGCTGCTGGCCGCCGCCCGCACCGGGTACGTGGACCTGACGGACGACAGCGGCACCGACCTGATCGCATTGAAGGTCACGGGAAGCGGCGCCGCCACCCGCTACCTGGGGTACGTGGCCGTCAAGATCTGGCCGGACAGTGCCTTCCCGCCCGTGAAGGCCGCGGTGGGCGCGGCCGGCGCGCCGAACGTGCTGCGGGTGTTCAGTGACTTCCAGTGCCCGTACTGCAAGCAGATGTGGGATTCGTCCATGCGGGACTGGCGGGCCGCGCCGGCGACGTTCCGGGTGGTGCACCACGAGTTCCCCCTGTCGTTCCACCGCAACGCGCAGGGGGCGGCCGAGGCGAGCGAGTGCGCGGGCGCACAGGGGAAATTCTGGGCGTTCGCGGACCAGCTGTTCGCCAACTTCGCCACCTGGACGCCACTGGACCCGAAAGAGGCCCCCGCGAAGTACGCCGGGTACGCCAGGGCCGCCGGACTGGACACGGCCGCCTTCAAGACGTGCGTGGGCCAGCGGACCTTCCAGGCCGACGTGGCGGCGCAGTATCAGGCCGGCGTGGGCGTGAACGTGCAGGGCACCCCCACCGTGTTCCTGAACGGCATGAAACTCGAGAATTACTCGGACACGGCCGAGGTGGCGCAGGTGCGGGCCGTGACGACCGCCACGCCGGGAGCCGCCACCCTGATCGACGCGCGACTGAAGCTGTTCCGGTAAGTAGGGTCGGCCCGCTTCGGGCGGGTCATACCAACGGCGGGGGTATGGACTCCCATCTTTACCATGCATCACTATGTAGCCATGCAAAGTAGAACTGCGGACGGGAACCTGCTGCGCGGCACCCTCGACTTCCTGCTGCTCGCCAGCCTCGAACACGGCCCCCTCTACGGCCTGCGGATCATCCAGGACGTCCAGCAGCGCACAGAGGGTCACTTCAACTTCAGGGAAGGCACCCTCTACCCCGCCCTGCACCGCCTGGAAAAACGCAACCTGATCCGCGCCGAAACCCGCCCCAGCGACACCGGCGGCCCCCCCCGCAAGTACTATCACCTGACCGACACCGGCCACACCGAACTGACCCGCCAGCGCAACGAGCAACGCGCCCACGCCCGCGCCCTGCGCCCCTACCTGGGATTCGCATGAGCCCCGAAGAACACTACGTCCGCAACGCCACCCGCGGCCTGCGCGGCAAGGTCCGCCAGGAGACCCAGACTGAACTGCTCAGCCACCTGCACGAACGCACCCAGCAGCTGATTCTGGGCGGCCTGGACGCCAGTCACGCGCAGCAACGCGCCCTCCAGGAAATTGGCCCGGCACCCATAGTGGCCCGCACTCTCCGGCAGGAACAGGGCTTCACAACCGCCAGCCAGCTGGCACTGGGCACCCTGGTGGGCCTGACCCTGCTCGCCAGTCTCACGGCGCGCCTGTACGCCCAGAACAACAAGCTCGTGACTGACGTGATTGACCACAGGCTCTTTCCAGATAACTGGGGGTGGCAGGATCCCTGTAAAGACCATACTCATTGCGCTGCGCTTTACAGCGACGCCCCACTCACCACGCAGGACACCCGGCGGGCCGGATTCATCCGTATGAACGAGGCGAACACCTACCTGCAGGGCAGTGGGCTGAGCGTGCGCGGTCTCCTCCGCAAATCCCTGACTCTCGAGAGCGCCCCATCCATCCCCGTGCAGCCGTTCAGCGTGGGCCGCGATGGGAAGAGCGGCCTTCAGAACGGGTACCTGAACCTGCCGCGCGCCATGATCGACGGCGCGCAGGTTGGCTGGCCCATTCAACTCCGTAATGACGGCCGGAGCATGCAGCTTCAGGTTGGCGGCCACTCCGTCGGACAGGCCGATTACCTCGCTCTGAACGTCACCCAGACGTACCTGAGTGACCTGCTTGACCGACACCTCACCGCTGACGTCCGCGCAGCGGCCAGCATCGAACCTGAAAACGATTGGTGGCAGCCACAGGCCTGGGCTTTTCCGTTTGCATCTAGAACAACAATGATCCCGAAGCTGTCTCTGACGGTCCCCAATCCCAAAAGCCTCTACGCCCTGATCAGTTTCATCCCGGAGCACCGCACCCCTCACTGGACCGTAAAAGCCGCCTTAAGGGCTGTTCAGATTCCGGCCACTTCCGGTACCCTCAACTATCCCATGGTGGACCTTCAGGAGACATCCGGGCAGCCTGTGCAGCTGGTCAACACGCGCGAGCACTTCCTGAGCGCGGTGAAAGCAGGCCAGAACGTCGCCATGCTGATTGAGGTCCCCCGCGACCTTCGCCTCCCAGAGACCCTGAACGCCGTCCAGCAGCCCGAACGTACTGTCAATGCCGAATAACGACGGGGTAGACACCTTCGTACGTCAGGCGACCCGTGGCCTGAGAGGCCAAGCCCGCCGCGACGCGCAGGCCGAGCTGCGCAGTCACCTGCACGAACGCACGGGGCAGCTGATGGGAGGCGGCCTCTCCCTGGAAGCAGCGCAGATGAGGGCGCAGGCGGAACTGGGCCCCACGAAGGCCATGTCGCAGGGATTTCAGCAGAGCCACTCATTAAGCGCGCCGGGCCGCTGGCCGACCCTGCTCGCGCTTCCCGCCCTGTTCAGCGCCGCGCTGACGATGGGCATCATGGGTGGCCCGTGGCAGGCTGCCGTGCAGGGTCAACTGGAACGCTGGAGTACCGGCGGCTCCGCTTGCGGCAAGGATTCCCGCTGCACGCAACTCAGCGCACACTGGTGGAAACCAGAAAACCTGCATACCGTGAACCTCGTGCGCCCGCAGGAACTCGCGGGTCTGCTACCCGGCACGCAGATCACGGGCGCCGGGCGCTGGAAGAAGTTGACCCTGCCTGGCGCGGCGCCCCTCACCCTGAACGATTACCGGTTCACGGTCCACGCCGGGCCACTGCCAGTGAGCCTGATCCCTCATGCCACGACCGTCTACAGTGAACTGCTTCTGGACGCGCGCAGGCAGGGCTGGCCCGTCAAGCTGGGCGGGTCCACCCAGGCCCCGCGCCTGACTCTGGCTGGTCAGACACTGCCGGACTCCACCCTGAACATGCTGACCATGCTGGCGTCCTACCAGCACCAGCTGAGTCTCACGCTCTCGCAGGTCGCGCCGGAAACCAACGGCTGGACGGTCCCACCCACCACCGTCAGCCGCCGGCCGCAGCGCCGCACCATGGGCCTGAAGTTGCCGACACGCACAGGGCAGGTTTACGCTCTACTGATCGCCCAGCACTTCACGGACCCGTTCGGCGCTCCGGATGGAACATACACAGAAGTCAACCTGAGTTTCGGTGAGCCGGGACCGAACGGCAAGACGTTCTTCCCGGTGCCTCAGGACATGCGAGGCACCAGCCCGGCGGGTCCCGTGACCGTGTTGAACACCGTCACCCGGTGGCCGGACCTGATAGCGAATGCCGGGCGCGCCCCGGTCGCCCTGTTGATCTCCGTACCGTTCGCCCTGAACCCCGATCAACGCCTGCCCAGTCAGGGCCTGCCCCTGCCAGATCACCTGACGTTGACTGAACCCCGCTGAAGGGACAGACGGAGGAACGCCACCCGCTCAACTGAGGCGGGTGGCGTTCTCAAGTGGCGGTTACGCGCGGGTCTTGTACCGCGTGAGCAGTTCGCTCTTGAGGTCGTCGAAGGCGACGCCTTTGCGTTCCTTGAGGCCTTCGGGGGTGCGTTCGCGGACGCTGACTTCGCGGCCTTCCTGTTCCTTGTCGCCGACGACGAGCATGACGGGGATCTTGCTCAGTTCGGCGGTGCGGACCTTGGCGTTCATGCGGTTACTGCTGTCATCGACTTCGGCGCGCAGGCCGGCGGCGTGCAGTTCGTCGCGCAGCTGCCAGGCGTAGTCGTTGTGGCGGTCGGCGATGGGGATGATCATGATCTGGCGGGGCGCGAGCCACAGCGGGAAGTCCCCGGCGTAGTGTTCGATCAGGATGCCGGTGAAGCGTTCGACGCTGCCGAAGGGGGCGCGGTGGATCATGATCGGGCGGTGGTCCTGGCCGTCCTCGCCGACGTAGCTGATGTCGAAGCGTTCGGGCAGGTTGTAGTCGACCTGGATGGTGCCGAGCTGCCATTCGCGGCCCAGGACGTCCTTGACGACGAAGTCGAGTTTGGGGCCGTAGAAGGCGGCGTCGCCGGGTTCGATGGTGTAGGGCAGGCCGACTTCCTCGACGGCCTCGATGATCTGCTTCTCGGCGAGGTTCCAGTTGGCCTCGTCACCGACGTACTTGTCGCTCTCGGGGTCGCGGGTGCCGACGCGGAAGCGCACGTCGGTCATGCCGAAGGTCTTCAGGACCAGGACGGTCAGGTCGAGGACGTCCAGGAATTCCCTTTTCAGCTGATCCGGGCGGCAGAAGATGTGCGCGTCGTCCTGCGTGAAGCCGCGCACGCGGGTCAGGCCGTTCAGTTCGCCGCTCTGCTCGTAGCGGTACACCGTGCCGAATTCCGCCAGCCGGACGGGCAGGTCGCGGTAGGAGCGGGGTTTGCTGCCGTAGATGCGCACGTGGTGCGGGCAGTTCATGGGCTTGAGCATGTACTGCTCGTCGTCCACCTCGATGGGGTTGAACTGCGACTCGGCGTAGTAGGGGTAGTGGCCGCTGGTGCGGTACAGGTCGAGGTTCCCGATGTTCGGGGTGATGACGCCCTGGTAGCCGCGTTTGAACTGCTGTTCCTTGAGGAACGCGGTCAGTTCCTCGCGCAGGACCGTGCCGTTCGGCAGCCACAGCGGCAGGCCCTTGCCGACCATGGGGTCGATGGTGAACAGTTCGAGTTCCTTGCCCAGTTTGCGGTGGTCGCGGCGCTTGGCTTCTTCCAGGGCGTGCAGGTACTCATCGAGTTCCTTCTGCGTGGCGAACGCCACGCCGTACACGCGTTGCAGGATGGGGTTCTTCTCGTTCCCGCGCCAGTACGCGCCGGACGTGCTCATGAGCTTGAACGCGCCGGGCAGGCGGCCCGTGCTCGGGAAGTGCGGCCCGCGGCACAGGTCCGTGTAGTCACCCTGGGTGTAGAAGGTGATGGGTTCGTCCTCGGGGAGGCCCGCGATGAGTTCCTGCTTGTACGGGTCGTGCGGGAACTGCGCGAGGCCCTCGGCGCGGGTGATCTCGCGGCGCGTGAACGGCAGGTTGCGGCTGATGATGTCCCGCATGACCTTCTCGATTTCCGGCAGGTCCTCTTCCTTGATGGGTTCGGGCAGGTCGAAGTCCTGGTACCAGCCGTTCTCGATGCTGGGCCCCACGCCGCGCTTGATCTGGTCGTCCGCGTACCCCTTGGCGCGGTAGTACTCGCCGACCGCCTGACTCATCACGTGCCCCAGCGAATGCCGGAACAGCGGCGCGGCGTCGCCCGGATTCTTCTTGGTGATCAGCGTGATGGCCGCGCCGTCGGGCAGGGGCGTCATCAGGTCCACCAGTTCACCGTTCGCGGTGGCGGCCACGGCGTCACCGGCGAGGCGTTCACCGATGGCCCGCGCGGCGTCCAGCGCGGTGGCGCCCTGAGCGAGTTCCAGTTGTTTACCGTCGGGAAGAACTACGTGCATATCAACCTCTTTTCCGGCAGGTCGCCTTCAGCGCCCACCAGCGTCCATAGAGAAAGCCCGGTCTGACCACACCCAGCAGAACGCCTGAGAACCACGAAAGGTGGGTTCTCAGGCGCTGAGAGTTCGCGTGACCAGTCCGGGCAACAGCGGCATTCGGTGCAGCCCCACGCCACGCATCACCAGACCGGAGTGACGGGCGGGAAGCTTCATGCGGGCAGGATAGCGCCCGGGGACACGCAGCGGCAAGGTCAGCGCAGTTTGCTGGGCTGGCAGCCGGTGCTCAGACACTCCCGCAGGCGGTCATTCAGGAAATTGAGTCGGTCCACGGTCTTGCGCGCCGCGCAGTCGCTGTACACCACGCTTCCCCAGCGCGGATCGACGTCCACACAGGTCGAGTCGCGTTCCTTCATCCAGTTCCGCTGCGTCTGCCGCAGGGTCTGCTGCGCCTGGGGCGTCAATCTCTTCAGGAGCTTCTGGTAGGTCACGTTCAGCTCGTCATCCGCGCGGATCAGCAGCTTGGCGTCGCAGTACACCCGGTCAAAAGTCCCCGCCGGAGCATTGCAGCTCTGCTGCGCCTGCGCTGAACCGAGCCAGCCCGCGCCGGAGGCGCCGAGGATCAGTATGGATGCCAGGAGTCGTCGCATGAACCGAGCTTAACTGACTGACAGAACGGTCACTGCCTCATCTGCTTCCTCACCACGGCCATCCGCGCAGATTCACCCTCTCCCCCACCGGCCAGTCCCGCAGGGCGGCGTGGACGGGGAGGATCAGGGTAGGACCGGTGTTCGTGACCCACCGGTCCTCGTCCGGGTCGAGGTAGTGGGCGGGATTCGGCACGCGGGTGAAGCCGCCGCGCTCGTAGAACGGCGCGACCTCCTCTCGGCATTGCAGGAACGCGAATTCCACGTCCGGGCGGGTCAGCAGGAAGGCGTGCAGGTCGCGCAGGAGGCGGCAGCCCACGCCCCGGCGCTGGAATGCGGGGTGCGTGGCGACACCGCCCACCCCCACGATGGTCACGTCACGCCCCCCGATCTGCGCCACGCGCTGCCCGAATCCCATCTGGGCCACTGGCACTCCTGCCGGGTCGGCCAGCCACAGGTGCCACTCCGGTTCGCTACCCCAGTACGACGTGCCCGCCCAGAAGTCCGCGAAGTGCGGGTACGCGGCGATCAGCAGCAACCGCAACCCGGCCTCCAGTTCCGGCGTGAGGGCCTCGCGGCGCGTGACGTGCGCGGTCAGGGTCACGAACCGCACCGCGTCAGCTCAGCGGCACCAGGACGCGCAGGCCGATCAGGCTGGTCGGTCCGGCCCGCACGATGCCTTCCACGTTCACGCCGGGGCCGCGCCAGCCCACCAGGGCGTGCGCGTTGGCCAGCGCGACCGGTGAGAGCAGCGCGTCCGGCAACCCGGAATCCGACGTACGCACGTCCAGACTGACGCCCGTCCCGGCCCCCACCCCGTAGTACCGGCTGCCGCTGAGGCGCAGGTACGTGGCGTCCACGCGCAGGAACGCCGCCCCGGGTGACCGGAGGCGGCGTTCAGCGCACAGGCTTACCAGTTCTGCGCGGGGGTGGGGGCGCCGCCGGTCAGGCCTTTGGGGTTGGGGCCCCACTTGTTGCTGCCGGGTTCGCTGTCGAGGACCATGAAGACGAGGATCACGAGGCTGCCGAAGGGAACGAGGTTGAGCAGGTACCACCAGCCGCTCTTGCCGGTGTCGTGCAGGCGGCGCACGGCGATGGCGAGGCTGGGAATGAAGGTGGCGAGGGCGTATATCAGGTAGATCACACCGAAGATCAGGGTGCTGCCGGTCAGGGCGGCGCTGGGGTCCATGCCCGCGTCGGTCTGCATGCTCAGGCCGATGAGGACGCCGTAGAGCGGGATGGACAGCACGAACGTGATGATGCTGTTGATCAGGGTGTACATCCAGTATTCGCGGCGGCGGGCGCGGCCCTGGAAGTTGGCGTAGTTGTTGCGGATGGCGTTGACATAGTCGTTCATGGGGTCTCCCTGGTGCGGTGTGTTGCTTGAAGGCAGTGTAGGGAGGAGAGTGGGTGCATGTTGCCAAGGTTGAGGATGGGGCTGGCGCTGGTCCTGGGGGGATTGCTGGTGGCCTGCGCGCCGCGCCTGACGGGCGCCGTGACCGTGACGGACGTGCGGGCGGCACTCCCGGCCCTGCCCGCCGAGCGGCTGCGGGTGCTGGTGATGGGGGATCAGGGCACGGGGACGGACGTGCAGCGGCGGGTGGCGGCGGCCATGCGGGAGGTCTGCGCGCGGGAGGGCTGTGACCTGGGGGTGGGGCTGGGGGATAACTTCTACCCGGCCGGGCCGCGTGAGGTGAACTCGCCGCTGTTCCGGGAGCGGTTCGCGGACCTGTACGGGCCGCTCGGCGTGCCGTTCCTGATGGTGCCGGGCAACCATGACGAGTCGTGGCTGGTGGGTGGTGACGGTGCCGACGCGCGTGGCGCGGAGGTTCAGGTGGCGTACTCGCGGCTGAATGCGCAGTGGGTGATGCCGGGCCGTTCGTACCGCGCGCCGGTCGGGGCGCTGGCGGAGTTCTTCGCGGTGGATACGGCGCCGCTGGCCGCGTACCTGCCGGGCCTGCGCCCTGCGGAGCGGCCGGGTGGCGCGTGGGACGCCGCTCAGCGGGCGTGGCTCGCGGGCGCGGTGCGGGGCAGTGGGGCGCGCTGGCGGCTGGTGCTGGGGCATCACCCGCTCTTCAGTAACGGGAAGCACGGGGACGCCGGTGAGTACGACGACCTGCCGCTGACGTTCCAGCGGGGCGGCGCGGTGCGGGACCTGTACGGCGCGGCGTGCGGCGTGGCCGACGTGATTCTCAGCGGGCACGTGCACGCGCTGGAGGTCTTCGCGCCGCAGCCGGGTTGCGCGGGCACGTGGACGGCGGTGTCGGGCGCGGCGGGCGAGGTGGGGGGCGGCCCGGTCGGCGTGCGCCCGGCGGCGTTCGCGGCGTACGGTCAGCCGGGCTTCCTGCGCCTGGAGATCACGCCGGACGCACTGACCGTCTGGGCGTACACGGTGGCAGAGGACGGAGTGGTGACCGCGCGCGAGGCCGCCCGACTGAGCAGGGGGTGATGATCAATGGTTGATGGAGGGGCTTCCTCCATCAACCATCAACCTTCTACTTACGACGTGTCTTACAGTCCGGCTTCGGCGAGGAAGGCGTCGAGTTTCTGGGGGCGGAAGCCGCTGAGGCTGGCGGCGACGTCGCCGTGGACGAGGGTGGGGACGCTGCGTTTGCCGCCGTTGACACTCATGACGTACTGGGCGGCCTGGTCGTCCTGTTCGATGTTGATTTCCTCGAAGGCGAGGCCCTTGCTGGTCAGGGCGCGTTTGGTGGCGTGGCAGTCGGGGCACCAGCTGGTCGTGTACATCTTGATCATGGTGGATTCTCCTTGGGGTGGGGCCGGGTGTGGTCGCTGCCCGGACAGCCCATAGTTTATAAAATAAAGCATTCCGGGGATTGGGAGGCGGCCGACAATGCAGGCCACCGCTGCGCAGCCCCCCGGCCATGCGCCCACGGCAACGCGGCCCGCCCCGGTTGGGGGCAGGCCACGGTGTTCACGCTCGGCTGGAGGTCAGCCCGGAAGCTGACCGGCGTTCAGGCGCTGGCCGCCTCGCCGGGAGCGGCCGGGGCCTCGGTGAGGGCCGCAGACTCGGCCGGGGCGTCGTCCGTGCGCTCCTTCTTCGGGGCTGGGGCGGCCTTGGGGGTCATGATCATGTTCATGTCCATGCCCATCATGCTGGGCGTTCCCTCGGGCGCGCCGATGTCGGCGAGCGTCTCGGCGACGCGAACCAGGATGCGCTCACCGAGTTCCGGGTGGGTGCGTTCGCGCCCGCGGAACATGATGGTGACCTTGACCTTGTGGCCTTCTTCCAGGAATCGGCGGACGTGCCCGGTCTTGGTCTTGAAGTCGTGGTCGTCAATCTTCACGCGGAATTTGATGGCCTTGACTTCCTGGGCGCGGGCGCGCTTGCGGTTTTCCTTCTCGTTCTGCTGCTGCTCGTAGCGGAACCGGCCATAGTCGAGCAGGCGGCAGACAGGGGGCACGGCCTGCGGGCTGACCATCACGAGGTCCATGCCCGCCTCGCGGGCCATCTGCATGGCGTCGCGAGTGTCAATAATGCCCACCTGCTCGCCTTCCGCGCCGATCAACCGGATCTGGCGCACACGAATCTGCTCGTTGACCTTGTGTTCTTTCGCTATGTTCATCACCTCTTACGCGCCCGGTGCACGCTGGCCGTCCGGGCGGCTGTTGCCCACGACAGGTCGCGGGCGAATGAACCTCAGTCTATCACGCAGGGTCACTGCGCCGACCCACCGGGCGTCTGCCATGCTGTGGGCATGAGCGGTTCCTCAACTCCCGGCCCCGTCCGTCCCGCCGTCCCCGGCCCCGCGTCGGCCTACACGTACGGCCCGCTGGCCGCCCGCAACCCGGACCTGGAGGTGCTGCTGACCGACGGGCTGGGGGGTTTTGCGCTGAGCAGCGTGGCGGGCGTACCCACCCGCTGCTACTCGGGGCTGGTGGTCAGCGCTCAGCCGCCGGTGCGGCGGCGCACGCACTTCGTCTCGCCGCTGGAGACGCTGCACGTGGCGGGGCGCGAGGTGACGCTGCACGCGCTGGAGATCGCGCCCGGCGTGTTCGAGGGCCGCGGCCTGGAGTTGCTGACCGGGGCGGCCGTGTGGGACCTGCTGCCCGAACGGGAGCAGCTGTTCGCGGGCGTGCGGGTGCGGCGGCGGGTGTTCATGCCGCCCGGTTCCGGCGCGGCCGTGTTCCTGTACGACGTGCAGAGCCGCGAGCCGGTCACCCTGCGCCTGGGCGGGCTGTTCGTCGACCGCGACATGCACCACGTTCACGCGCGGGTGCCGGAGTTGCAGTTCAGCGCGGGGGGGCGCGAGGTGACGGTGCGCGGCGCGGACGCCAGTGCGGACGGCGGGCCGGTCACGCGGGCCACGCTGCACGCGCCGGGCGCGGTGATCGACGCCCTGAGCCCGCAGCCGCACCCGCAGCGGGTGTACTACCGGCACGACGCGGCGCGCGGCGAACCGGACCACGAGGTCACGCTGGGCAGCGAGCTGTGGGAGGTCAGCCTTCCGGCCGGTGGGGGGCGCGCGGCGCTGGTCGTGCAGGGCCTGACGCCCGCGACGGCCGCGCACACGGTCACGGACCCCTGGGCGGCGTACGCGCAGGAGGCCGCGCGGCGCAGTGAACTGGCCCGGCGGGCGCAGGACACGAGCGGGGTGCGCGACGAACTGGTCGCCACGCTGGCCGTCGCCGCCGACGCCTACCTGGTGCGGCGCGAGCGGCCGGCGGGCGTGACCGTGATCGCCGGGTACCCGTGGTTCGCGGACTGGGGCCGGGATTCCATGATCGCCCTGACGGGCCTGACCCTGCTGACCGGCCGGCACGCCGAGGCGCGCGACCTGCTGGGCACGTTCCTGGCCAGCCTGCGCCGCGGCCTGACGCCCAACAACTTCCATGATGACGGGGGCGGCGCCGGGTTCAACACGGTGGACGGGGCGCTGTGGCTGGCCGTGGCGCTGGAACGCTACGTGAGCGTGACCGGCGACCTGAGTTTTGCGCGCTCGTCGTTGCCGGCGCTGCGGGAGCTGCTGGACTGGCACCTGCGCGGCACGGACCACGGCATCCGCGCCGACGACCGCGACGGTCTGCTGCTGGCGGGCGAGCCGGGCGTGCAGCTCACCTGGATGGACGTGAAGGTGGGGGGCTGGGTGGTCACGCCCCGGCACGGCAAGCCGGTCGAGGTGCAGGGGCTGTGGCTGGCGGCGCTGGGGGCCGAGGCGCGGCTGTCGGACGCGCTGGGGGAACGCCCGCAGTACGTGGGGGCCCTGGCCCGCGCGCGCGAGTCCTTCCCGGCGTTCTGGCAGGGCGGCGCGTACGCCGACACCCTGGGTGCCGACGGCACCCCGGACCGCAGTGTCCGCCCGAACGTGGCGCTGGCGCTGGCGCTGCCGGACACGCCCACCACGCCCGCGCAGGTGGACCGCGTGATCCGCGAGGTCGAGTCGCAGCTGCTCACGCCGGTCGGGCTGCACACGCTGTCGCCGCTGGACGCCCGTTACCGGGGCAACTACGGGGGCACGCAGGTGCAGCGGGACGCCGCGTACCACCAGGGGACCGTGTGGCCGTGGCCGCTGACGGCGTTCGTGGAGTTGCTGCTCTCGCGCGGCGAGGTGCGGCGGGCGCGCGCGGCCCTGGCGGGCCTGACCGGGCACGTCTGGGAGGCCGGGATCGGGCACGTGTCCGAGGTGTTCGCCGGGGACAGCCTGCGGCCCGGCGGGTGTCCCTTCCAGGCGTGGAGCACGGCGGAACTGCTGCGCGCGCACGTGCTGGTGTCGCTGGCCGAGGCGCGGGCAGCGCGGCCTGCCCCGGCACCCACGCCGGCCGGACCGCTGCCGCTGTCCACCCAAAACCTGACCTGAAGTGCGCCCCCACGGGCCTCAGGCGGGGGCAGGGACGGACACTTATCCTTGACGTACCAGGGACACAAACCCTAGCATTCAGGGATGAACCGCCTCGCCCTTCCCCCGCAGGCCACCCAGGTCGGCCTCGCGGTGGACGTCGCCGCCTTCGCCATGCACGCCGGGGAACTGATGGTGCTGCTGGTGCAGCGCGGCGAACTGCCGCACGCGCGCGACTGGGCGCTGCCCGGCGGCTTCGTCCACCCCGGCGAGGAACTGCACGAGGCCGCCCTGCGCGAACTGCGCACCGAGACCAGCGTGGAACTCGAACCCCGACACCTCGAACAGTTCTTCACCTTCGGGGAGGTCAACCGCGACCCGCGCGGCCGGATCGTCAGCGTCGCGCACCTCGCGGTCCTGCCGCACGGCACCGTCAGCGTCAGCGGCGGCGGGCACACCCTGGGCGCCGAGTGGGTCAGCGCGCACCACCCGCCCCGCCTCGCCTTCGACCACCAGGCGATCCTGGACCGCGCCCTGGCCCGGCTGCAACTGCGCCTGGAGTACGCGAACCTGGCGCTGGAATTCCTGCCCGACACCTTCACGCTGCCCGAGCTGCAGGGCGTGTTCGAGGCGATCCTGAACCGCAAACTGGACAAACGCAACTTCCGTAAGCGGCTGCTGTCGCAGGGCACGCTGGCGGTCAGCGGTGAGCGCCGCAGCGGCGTGGGCCGCCCCGCGCAACTGTACCGCCGCGCCAAGGGCACCCGCACGCCCGCCCTGTAGCTGCCGCGCCGGTCGGGGCCGCGCGCCACCTTCTGCCCCGCCCTGGCCCGCTAGACTGCGTGGCATGGACATGAAGAAACTCATGAAGCAGATGCAGCAGGCGCAGGCCGCCGCCGCGAAGATCCAGGACGACCTGGCCGCCAAGAGCGTGGAAGGCAGCGCCAGCGGCCTGGTGACCGTCACCATGAACGGGCACGGGAAGGTCACGGCCCTGAAGATCAAGCCCGAGGCCGTGGACCCGGACGACGTGGAAGCCCTGGAAGACCTGATCCTGGTGGCCGTGCAGGACGCCAGTGCCAAGGCCGACGCCCTGCAGCAGGACGCCACGCGCGGCCTGGGCATCCCCGGATTCTGAGGCTCGCTTGAAGTACCCTCCATCGCTGGTCTCACTGATCCGGGAACTGTCGCGCCTGCCGGGCATCGGCCCCAAGAGCGCGCAGCGGCTGGCGTTCCACCTGTTTGAGCAGCCGCGCGAGGACATCGAGCGGCTCTCGCGGGCGCTGCTGGAAGCCAAGCGGGACCTGCACACCTGCCCCGTGTGCTTCAACATCACGGACGCCGACCGCTGCGACGTGTGCAGCGACCCGACCCGCGACCAGGCGCTGATCTGCGTGGTCGAGGAACCCGGCGACGTGATCGCCATCGAACGCAGCGGCGAGTACCGTGGCCTGTACCACGTGCTGCACGGCGTCCTGAGCCCCATGAACGGCGTCGGGCCGGACAAACTGCACATCCGCCCGCTGCTGCCGCGCGTGCAGGCGGGGCAGGAGGTCATCCTGGCGACCGGCACGACCGTCGAGGGTGACGCGACCGCGCTGTACCTCCAGCGCCTGCTCGAACCGCTGGGCGCCGTCGTGAGCCGCATCGCGTACGGCCTCCCGGTCGGCGGCGCACTCGAATACGCCGACGAGGTCACGCTGGGCCGCGCCCTGGCGGGCCGTCAACGCGTCAGCAAACCCCCGGTCAGCTGACAGACCCCTCACCCAACCCTCTCCCCAACGGAGAGGGATTTTTTCTGTTCCCACTGCCGGCTTCCTGCGCTCCGCTGCCCTCTTACCCTCCGTAACTGCCGCGCAGTCGCGTCCAGCCTTCTCGCAGGCCGATGCGGTGGGGGCGCAGGGCGTTCAGGGTGACGGGACTCAGGCCGCGCTCGCGCAGGCCGGTCAGCAGGGCGTCCAGCAGTTCGGGCGTGACCTGTGGGCCGTCGTGCAGCAGGATCACGCTGCCGGGTCGGGTGCGGGCCAGGGTCTGCGCCGCCAGTTCCCTGGCGGGCCGGTCGGTCCAGTCGCGGCTCTCCACGTCCCACAGGGCGATCTGGCGGCCGTGCAGGCGGGCGAGCAGGCGGGTCAGGGGGCTGTGGCCGCCGTAGGGGGGGCGGTACAGGTGCGGGCCGCCCTGACCGGCGCGGGGGTGCCACGCGACCTGCGCCCACTCCCGCCAGGGGGGCAGCAGCAGGGCGTGGCGGTGCCAGCGGCCGTGCGCCTCGACCTGATGCCCGGCCGCGTGCAGGGCCCGCAGCGCCTCGGGGTGGGCGTGGCAGGCGGGCGCCGTCACGAAGAACGTGGCGGCCGCGCCGTGGGCGGCCAGGACGGCCAGCAGCGCGGGGGTGCGGGGGCCGGGGCCGTCGTCGAAGGTCAGGGCGACGCGCGGCAGGTGGCGGGAACCGGCGCCCAGGGCGCCCAGCCCGGCGGCGCGGCCGAGCAGGTCCGTCAGGACGAGCAGCGCCAGCCCCGCCCCGGCCAGCCGGGACCGGCGGTTCAGGAGTCCCCCGCCGCGGGCGTCGGCACCGGCGGGAACGCGCGGCGGAACAGCAGGTAGAACGCGGCGGCCAGCAGGGCCAGCGCGGCGCCCAGTCCGAAGGGGCCGCGCGCCCCGAACTGCGCGAAGGCCAGGGTGCCCAGCAGCGGGCCGACGGCCGTGCCGATGTTCTCCAGGGTCATCAGGAACCCCCACGCGGCGGGACGCTGCGCTTCCGGCAGCGTGCGGGTGACCAGCGCCCCCCAGCCGGGCTGCACGCCGGCGAAGCCCAGGCCGACCAGCGCGGCCAGCGGGAACAGCGCCCAGGTGGGCGGCAGCGCCGCGATGCCGCCCATGCCCAGGCCGATCAGGGCGAAACCGGCCGTCAGGGTCAGCAGGGCGCGGCCGCGGTCCGCGACGCGGCCCACGACGGGCAGGCTGCCGAACGCGACGAGGGCGCCCGTGACCAGCACGGCGATCATGGTCCAGTACGGGAGGTTCAGGACGTCCGTGAGCTTGAACAGCACCTGCCCGAACAGGGACAGGGTGACGGTCTGCATGATCGCGGCGGGCAGCAGGGGTTGCAGCCGGCGCAGCATGTCGCGCCGCTCGCCGCGTTCCGGGCGGGTGCGGGCGGGGCCGCGCACGGCGTGGGCCGGCAGCAGGAACGCGCTGAGCAGCGAGACGCCCACCACCCCCAGGCACAGCAGGAACGTGGTCTGCACCGGGAAGTCCCGCAGGAACCCGAACAGGAAGTACCCCAGGCCGATGAACGGCAGGACCGACATGGACACGGCCGTCAGGGCGCGGCCCTGCGCGCCGTCCGGGGTGGAGTCGGCCGTCAGGTTCATCGCGCCGGGCCAGGAGGTGCTGAAGCCCACGCCGTGCAGGGCCGCGGCGAGCAGCAGGACCCAGCCGGCGTGCGCGACCAGCAGCAGGCTCATGGCGATCAGGCTCAGCAGGGCGCCGGCGATCATGACCGGGCGCAGGCCGTAGCGGGCGATCAGCAGCCCGGCCGGGCCGCGCATGACGGTGTCCGCGCCGACGTGCAGCGCCCAGGCGAACCCCACCACGGACGGCGCGATGCCCAGCGTGTCCTGCGCCTGCACGCTCTGCCCCAGGTACGACAGGTACAGGCCCGAACGGATCAGTTCGGCGCAGGCGAGCGAGAACGTCGCGGCGATCACGGCGCGCAGGGTGCCGGGTCGGAGGGGCAGGCGGGCTCGGAGGGTCACAACCCTTCCATTCTGAGGCCTGCGGGCCGCGGGGGGGGCCGGCGCGCGGGAGCGGGGCCTGATAGCCTGTGCCCGTGCCCGGCTTCACCGTTGTCATTCCCGCCCGTAATGAGGAGGTCTACCTGCCCCTGACCCTGCGTGCCCTCGAGGCGCAGCGGAAAGCGCCGGACGAGGTGATCGTCGTGGACAACGGCAGCCAGGACGGCACGGTGGAGGCCGCGCGGGCCTGGGGCGCCACCGTGCTGCGCTGCGAGCAGCCGGGCGTGGCCCGCACCCGTCAGATGGGTCTGGAGGCCGCCCGCAGCGAGTGGGTCGCGACGACCGACGCGGACTCGCTGCCCAGTCCGCAGTGGCTTGAAACGCTCAGTGAGGCCGCGCCGGGCCGCGCGGCGCTGTACGGCCCCATGCGCTTTTGCGGGGTCGCGCCGCACTGGTCGCGGCTGTCGGGCGCGGGGTACAGCGCGTTCCTGCACGCCTGCCGGCTCGTGGGAAAACCGAACCTGGCGGGCGCGAACATGGCGTACTCGCGGGAGGCGGCGCTGCTGGCCGGCGGGTACGCGGACGTGGAAGCCTACGAGGACGTGATCCTCGGGCAGGCGCTCGCGCGGCTGGGCGAGGTCGCGTACGTGCCGGGCGCGCTGGTGGAGACCAGCGCGCGCCGCCTGGAACGGGGCGTGGGGCCGTTCCTGTGGCAGCACCTGCGCAACATCACTGGTCATACGCGAGGGTATTTCGGGGATGAGCCCCGGCTTCCCCCGGAAAGGTGACCTCGCGCGGCATGCCCAGCACGGCGGCGTAGACGTCCAGCACCTGCCGCGCCACGCCGGCCGGGGTGGTGGACG
This sequence comes from Deinococcus depolymerans, assembly GCF_039522025.1. NCBI lineage: Bacteria > Thermotogati > Deinococcota > Deinococci > Deinococcales > Deinococcaceae > Deinococcus > Deinococcus depolymerans. Next base: position 19,917 of record NZ_BAAADB010000001.1, read on the forward strand.
CCCCGAAGCTGCGCGCCCCGGCCGACAGCCGCGCCCACAGGGCCGGGTCGTCCAGGATGTCGCGGGCGTGGCGGGTCAGGGCGTTCACGTCGGCGGGCGCCACGAGGTACCCGCTGCGTTCATGCGCGACGCCGCTGAGGGTGCCGCGCGCGCCGACCGCGACGACCGGCACGCCCATCAGCTGCGCCTCCTGCAACACCAGGCCCTGCGTCTCGGTGTCGCTGGCGAACAGGAACAGTTCCGCGAGGCGGTAGTACGCGCCGATCTCGGCCCAGGGGCGCACGCCCAGGAAGGTCACGCGGTCCGCCACGCCGATCCGGGCGGCGTGCGCTTCCAGGTGGTCGCGTTCCGGCCCCTCGCCCAGCATCACGAGGTGCGCGTCGGGCAGGCCGATCAGGGCGTCGAGCACGTGATCGAAGCGTTTCTCGCGGGCAAGTCGGCCCACGCTCAGCAGGCGGCGTTTCCCGGCCGGCCAGGGGCTGGCGACGGCAGGCGCGGCTTCCAGGGCGCGGGGGTCGATGCTGGTGGGAATCACGACCGGGTGGCGCACGCGCATGGCGCGCAGGACGTCCATCATGCCGGCGGTGGGCGTGATGACGGCGTCCGCGCGGCCGTACAGCAGGCTCATGACGCGCGTGACGACCCCGGTGTGGCGCTGCAGGGCCGTGACGCCCGGCACGTAATGCGTGTACGCCTCGATGTGCGTGTGGTACGTGGCGACGTGCGGCACGTTCCACTTGCGGGCCAGCCGCGCGCCCGCGAGGCCCAGCGTCAGGGGCGTGTGGGTGTGCACCACGTCGTACTTCTGGTGGAAGTCCTTGCGGGTGGGCCACGCGAGGCGGTAGGTGGGCAGGAAGACGTAGCGCAGGCTGTCCACGCGCACGACGTCCGTGCGGGTATCCACGTGCTCGGGGAAGTCAGGGGCGACGACGTCGACGTGATGGCCCTGGGCGCGCAGTTCGTCACTGAGCAGCGCGACGCTGGTCACGATGCCGTTCTGGTCGGGCAGGAAGGTATCGGTGAACAGGCCGATGCGGAGCGGTTTCATGCCGGGCCGCCGCGACGGCGTTCCGCTGTCCGGAACCCGTGAAAGTTTAAGGAATCCTGAAGCATCGCTACTCCCGAGCATACGACGCCGGAGATGAGAGTGTCCCCATATTTCTTCTCGTGCGCCGGCCGTCCCCCCGCAGCCGGCCGGCAGGGCGACCGTGCCGGTGCGGGGCGCTACAGTCCGGGAGTGAACGCACGAACCTTCATGATGCGCGCGGCCCTGCGGGCCGGAGTGGGCGGCGCGTGGCACGGCGGACACCCCGGCACGCCGCAGGTGGCCCTGCTGGTGCCGGTCGCGGACGCCACGCAGCTGCGCGCGGCCCTGTCGGCGCTGACCGGGACCCCGGCCACCCTGCTGGTCCCCCCGGCCCTGGCCCGCCTGGACCCGGCCGGCCTGCGGGCCGCCACGCAGGCCGGGCACGAACTCGCCGGGCAGGGCGACCCGGCAGGCCTGCCCCTGCTGGAAGCCGCCGCCGGACAGGCCGTCACGACCTGGGACACCCCGCGCCACTGGCGGCAGCTGCGCGACCTGCAGGCGCGGGGGCTGCCGCCAGTGGCCCCCGCGCAGGACCCGTCGCCCCGGCCCGGCGGCCTGCTGCGCGTGCCCGTGAATGAGCTGGCGGCGGGCCTGCCGACGTGGCGGGCGCTCGGATACCGCCCGGTGCCGCTGCGGGACCTGCCCGAACGGCGTCCCGGGCGGCCACGCGACCTGTTCACCGCCCTGTACGTGCGGGTGGTCGAGGACCGGTACGCGCGGTCGCAGGGCATGATCGACCTCTCGCAGCGGGCCGACGGGGTGATGCGGGTCGCGCCCCTGAACCACGCGCCGCCGCCCCTGCCCCTGCCGCCCGGGACGCCCACCGCTGAACTGCACCTGCACTCGCAGCGGGTGGTGGGGCTGGCGTCCCGCGGGGCGCTGAGCGCGTACCGGGCGTACCAGCGCAGCCTGCGGGATGTGGGACGCGCCCTGCAGGAACGTCCGGAACTGACCGGAGCGCAGGCGGTCTTCGCGGTCACGCTGTTCCACGCGCCGCTGGCGCAGGCGGGCTTCACGCTGCTGGACCTGCCGCCCCTGCGGGCCCGCTGGTACGGCCTGGGGTTCCGGCTGCTGCGCGCCGCGTACGGCACGACCAGAAGCCCCAGCGAGGGCACGCCGCGCATGGCCTGGATGCCGCGCGAGGAGTTCCTGCGCCGCTACGGCTGATCCCGTACCCTGGGGCATGAGCCACAACGTCGTGAGCCGCAGGGTGCAGGTGCAGGGCCTTCACCACGTCACCATCGTCGGGTCCACCCGCCAGAGCGCCCTGGACTTCTGGGAGGGCGTGCTGGGCATGCCGTTCGTGTTCGAGCAACCCAACCTGGGCAACCCGGCCGAGAACCACCTGTACTTCGATCCCGGCGACGGCCGCCTGCTGACGGTGTTCACCGACGAGAACCGCGTGGACGCCGGGCGGGACGCGCCGCGCGAACCGGGGACGGTCGAACACCTCGCGTTCAACGTGTCCCGCGCGACCTTCCAGCTGGCCCCCGCGCGGCTGCGCGCACGCGGCATCGAGGTGCTGGAACGCGACCGGGGCTTCATGGACTCCCTGTACTTCCGCGACCCGAACGGCATGAAGGTCGAACTGGCCTGCTACAAGTTCGAGACGCCCGAAGGCTTCCGGGACGCGGACGTGCTGCGCCGGGCCTACGAACTGCGCGTGGCACGCGGCGACGCCCACCTGGGCCCCGAACACCTCGCGGACGCCATCGAGGAACTGCTGCGCCGCTGAGCATGGGACAGGAACACGCCTACGTCTTTCTTGACCCGGACGGCACGCAGGGCGCGGGCATCGTAGTCATCGTGCAGACTCCGACTGGAGTCATGTACGCCTCGCAGGTGGGCGGTATGCGGAACGAGGAACGAGCGGTGGAGGGATTCGCCGTTCCGAACTTCCATCCGTCACATCTGGAAGCACTCACAGCCTTTTTCGACCGGTACCACGGCTCTCCTCCCGATGGACTGGAGTGTCCATGGCCAGCCTCCCATCTCGACGAACTGGCCCAGATCATCAGCTGCGTTCCCCTGTGGCACACCAGTCGGGAGCACGACACGCCCGCCGTGCTAACACTGGACAGAGACCGGCTTGAAGAGTTGACCGAAGGCTGGATTCCGGTAGATACGGCCTACGGCCCGGGCATCCTGACCCATCAGAACTGCGACTGACCTTCGGTTAACCCGGCAGGGTGAAGGTCAGGGTGGTGCCCTCGCCGGGGGCGCTCTGCACGGCCAGGGTGCCGCCGGCCAGGGTCACGCGTTCGCGCAGGCCCAGCAGGCCCAGGTGTCCGGCCTGGGCCTGCGCGTGCGCCTGTTCGGGCGTGAACCCCCGGCCGTCGTCCCGGATGACCACCCGCACGCCCCCGCCCTGACCGGGCTCCCCGAACGCCACGCGGATGGCGGCCGTGTGCGCCTGGGCGTGCTTGTCGACGTTGTTCAGGGCCTCCTGCGCCAGCCGGAACACCGTGAGTTCCGTGGCGGGGCTCAGGCGGCGCTCGGCCCCGCTGACCTCCAGGCGGGTGGCGGTGGCGGCCTGCGTGGCCAGCCACTCCAGGGCCGGGAGCAGGCCCAGGTCGTCCAGGACGCTGGGCCGCAGGTTCCGCGCGAAGCGGCGCACGCCGTCGATGGCGGCGTTCAGGTCGAGCAGGATGTCGTCCGCGCGGGCTTTCTGCTCGCCGCTCAGGTCGCGGGCCAGTCTCGCCACGCGGCGGGTGGTGGCGGTCAGGACCTGCGCGGTGTCGTCGTGCAGTTCGCGGCTGATGCGGCGGCGTTCCTCCTCCTGCGCCTGCGTGAACAGGGTCAGGAAGCTGCGCAGTTCGCTCTGGCGGCTGGTGGCGGCCTCCAGCGCCTGACCGCGCCGGGCGATCTCGTCGGCGAGGGTCTGCAGTTCGCTCAGGTCGCGGCTGACGGTCAGCACGCCCCGCCCGTGGTCCACGCTGCCCAGCCGCACCTCCAGGTGGTACGGGCCGATGCGGACCTCGGCGCGGCTGCCGCTGGCGTTGCCCTGCGCCGCCGTCCACGCGGCCTGCAGCGCCGCCTGCGTGTCGCGGGTGGGGAGGGTCAGGAAGTTCGCGCCGGTCAGGGGACCGGTCAGCGGTTCGAGCAGCGTGCGGGCGGCGGGGTTGGCGTACTCCACGCGGCCCTGCGCGTCGGTGCTGATGATCAGGTCGTGGGCTCCCTCGGCCAGCTGCCGGTAGCGGGCCTCCTCGCGTTCCAGGGCGGCCAGCAGACGCTCGCGGGTGAGGGTCTGCGCGACCTGATCCGCGAGGCTGCGCGCGAACTGCAGGGTCCGCGCGCCCGGCAGGTCCGGGCCCGGATCGTCGAAGTACAGGAAGCCCAGCGGGGCGCCCGCGTCGGACTGCGCGCCGACCAGCGGCACGATCAGGCCGCTGCCCGCCACGGGCAGGGTGTGTTTGCGGGTCAGGGGGCGGGGGCCGCGCCCGAGCTGCGCGGCCAGGTCCGCGAGTTCCTGCGGGTGCGGCGCGTGCAGGTTGTACGCCGCGCAGCGGTTCACCGTTCCCGGTCCGCTGCCGGGCGGCCGGCCCTCGTTCCCGGCGAACAGGGCCAGCAGGCCGCGCCCGGCGTGCAGGGCCAGGGTGGCCTCCCGGACCGCCTCGCGCAGCGCCTCGTCGCTGACCGGGCCGCTTCCGCCGTCCGCGCGGTCGCTCAGGACGCGGCTGACGGCCAGCAGCGCTCCGGCCTCCCGTTCCCGCAGCTGCTCTTCCTCGTACAGGCGGGCGTTCTCGATGGCGAGACCGGCCTGCGAGGCGAACACGCCCGCCAGCGCCAGGTCGTCGCTGTCCAGCGGCAGCGGCGCCGCCCAGTACAGGGTCAGGGCGCCGAACACGGTCGGCCCGACCCGCAGGGGCAGGCTCACCACGCCCCGGTAAGGGTACGTGCCGTTCGCCAGCAGCTGGCGGGCGTAACGGCTGCTGCCACCGTAATCCTCGGCGGTCAGGTCGCGGGCTGCGACCAGCGCGCCCTGGGCGACCGCGCGCCCCGTGACGCCCACGCCGACCTTCGCGCGGACGCGCAGCATGTACTCGCTGGGCAGACCGACCGCCGAGCGGATGTTGATGCTGCGGCCGTCCGGCTGCGTCTCGTACACGGCGGCGGCGTCCGCGTGGAACAGGGTCGCGGCCCGTTCGAGCACCTGCTGCAGCGTCTCGCTGAGGTGCAGGCTGCCGGCCAGCGCCGCCCCGGCCTCGCGCAGCGCCTCGGCCGCCGCGCGTTTGCGGGTCTCGATGCCGTACAGGCGGGCGTTGTCGATGGCGAGCGCCGCCTGTTCGGCCAGGGCCAGCACGATGCGCGCGTCGTCCTCGGTGGCCGGGACGGGTTCGCTGGTGTCGACGTACAGCAGGCCCAGCGCCTGTCCGCGCGCGTTGAGGGGCGCGATGACGGCCGTTTCCGGGCTCAGTTCCCGCAGGCCGCGCGCCAGCGGCGACTCGTGGTCCCGGCCCCGCTCGAAGCGGATGGCCTCGCCGCGCCGGACCAGCGTCTCGAACGTGACGGGCCCCACACCGATCCCGCCCGTGAACGGCTGCGTGAATCCGTGCGTGAAGACCTCGCCCGTACGGGCGCCCCCGTCACGCAACTCGCTGAACAGCGCCACGAAGGCCCGCCGGAACCCCAGCGCCAGCGCGGCGCTCTGGGCGGTGACGGTCAGCACCTCCGCGAGGTCCAGGCTGCCGCCCAGGCGGCGCATCAGGCCCTCGACGGTCTCCGCGATGCGGCCGTGCCCGCGCCGGGCCTCGCGGGCCTGCACGCCCTCGACCGCCAGGGCCAGCAGCGGCCCGGCACCCACCAGGGCGTGCAGGCCGGCCGGATCGGCGCCCACGAACTCCAGGGCGCCGCACCCGAAGGGCAGCGCGGCGAGCATGCCCTCGGTCAGCAGCACCCCGGCGTCCAGGGCGCGGGCGACCAGCGTGCCATCACTGAGGGCCAGGCCGCGGCCCTCCTCCACCACCGGGTGGGGCTGGCCGTCCGTCAGGATCCAGACCCGCACGCCATGCGCGTGCGCGGCGCGGCAGGCATACGCGGCCAGGATCGCCGCGAACTGCGCCACGCTCGCCGCGGCCGACAGTCCCGGCGGCAGCGGCGGCAGGGCGTGGTGTCCGCCGGGGCCACTGCGGTCCGTTCCGCTCACGTCCGCTCCTGCCGGCGCCGCTGTGCGCACGCGCGGCTCAGAGGTTCTGCGGGTCGATCCAGCCGCGCTTGATGCCGTGCAGGACCGCCTCGGTGCGGCTGCCCACACCCAGCTTCGAGAAGATGTTCGCCAGGTGCACCTGCACGGTGCGCGGGCTGATGTCCAGGTCCCGCGCGATCTCCTTGTTGGTGCGGCCGGTCGCCGCGACCCGCAGGACCTCCAGTTCACGCGGGGACAGGTCGTCCTCGGGCGGGGTGGGGGTGGTGTGCGTGCTGAAGCGTTCCAGGACCTTGCGGGCCACGCTGGGATGCAGGGCGCTCTCGCCGGCCGCGACGGCCCGCACAGCGCCCAGCAGGTCGTCCTCGCTGGCGTTCTTCAGCAGGTATCCGGCCGCGCCGGCCTCGAGCAGCGCGAACACGTACGCGTCGTCGTCGTAGCTGGTCAGGACCAGCACGCCCACGCCGGGCTGCTCGGCCTTGATGGCGCGCGTGGCGTCGATGCCGTTCATGCCGGGCATGCTGACGTCCATCAGGATCACGTCCGGGTTCAGGGCGCGGGCCCTGGCGATCGCCTCCTCGCCACTGGCGGCCTCGCCCACCACCCGCAGGTCCGCCTCGGTCTCCAGCAGCTCGCGGGTGCCCTTGCGCACGACCGGGTGATCGTCGACCAGCAGCAGCGTGATGGGCGCGGTCGCCCCGGATTCCAGCGTGTCGGCGTCAAGCATACGCGCAGGATAGTGCAGCGGGCGGCCACCGGCGCGGCGGGAACGGACGGCCACCGGCGGCAAAGACGGCAGGTGGGGAATGAATCCCCGCCTGCCGTCTGCGCGTGCGCCGCCCGTCTGCGCGGCCCGCTGGCCTCATACGGATTCCGTTTATTTCGTTGACAGATCGGAACACCACCGATCTGCCAACTCCACGTCCGGAATCCGTTTCTCTCCTACTCTGCGCAGCAGCTCTCCGAGTCGCATTCGCTCGGATTGAATGGTCTTTGCATCCCATTCAATCCGAGTCCGTATCAGCTCTTGCTGAGGTTCTTCCAGTAGGTGCCGCCCCAGAAGGCGATCATGGGGTTGAAGGTCTCCTCGCTGATGCCCTTGATGTTGTCACGGTACGTGAACACGTTCGGGGAGGCGGGCATGATCACGTAGTACGCCTGATCCAGGGCGCGCTTGGCAACCTGCGAGTACAGCTCGTCACGGCGGGCCTGGTCGGTCGTGCCGCGCGCCTCGGTGATCAGGCGGTCCAGTTCCGGGTCCTTGGCATTCAGGCGCGGGCCGTAGTAGCCGGTGCTGGCGTAGAAGGTCGTGACGAAGTTGTCGGGGTCGGCGTAGTCGGGCGCCCACGCCGAGAGGATCATGGCTTCCTTGGGCGCGTTGGTGGCCTTGATCAGCTCGCTCCATTCCTTGGCGACGATATTCACCTTGAACTTGGGGTTCAGCGCCTCGATGTTCTTCTTCAGCAGTTCCATGGCGGTCTGCTGCGTCTTGGCACCGGCACGGTAGGAGATGCTGACCGTGAAGCCCTTCTCCCAGACCTGACCGCCCCAGGCGCGCTGGAAGGCGGCCTTGGCGAGTTCCGGGTCGAAGGTGGCGGCGTCGATGTTCGTGTCGTAGCCGGGGAAGGAGTCGGGCAGCAGGAAGTTGCGGGCCACGCCCTTGCCGTCCTGCACCTGCTCGATGTAGGTGGGCACGTCGAAGGCCGCCACGAACCCGCGGCGCACGTCGGCGTCACTGAAGAAGTTCGCGGGGATGCCCTGCCCGTCGAGTTTGCCGCTGCCGAGCGCGCCGCCGGCCGCGATGTTCTGGTTCATGCTGAAGCCCGAGGCGGTGGTGTTGGGCAGGTCGTCAAGCACGCTCACGCCGGGTTTGCCCTGCAGCTGCGCGGAGATGATGGGGCGGCCGCCCTCCTCGATGAAGTCCGCGTCGCCCTTCAGGAAGGCCTGCACGCGCGCGGCCTGCTCGGGGACCTTCTGGACGATCACGTTCTTGATGCTGGGCTTCTGCTCCCCCCAGTAACCGTCGAAGGCGGTGACGCTGACGCTGGTGGCGTCCTTGCCGACCAGTTTGTACGCGCCGGTCCCGCTGGGCTTCCCGGACAGGGGGCTGCCCATCAGGTCCTTGCCGACAGCGGCCTTCCAGGTGGCCTCGGTGCCGTCCCACTCGCCGATCTCGATGGCGTGCTTGCTGTCCACGATGCCCTGCCCGATGTACGCGAGCTTCGCCAGGAACGCCGGGTCGGTCTTCGGGAGTTTCAGGACGAGCACCTCGCCGTCACACTTGACGGCGTCCGTGATGCGCTGCCACGTGACGCTCTTGTCGTCATTGGCGTTGGAGGGCGTGCCGAGCAGGCTCTCGCTGATGAACCAGTTCCCGCTGTCGGCGGTGTTGGTCACGAGGTTGCGGCGCAGGGTGTACTCGGCGTCCTTGCAGCCGAAGTCGTTGCCGCTGTGGAACTTCACGCCTTCGCGCAGCGTGAAGCGGTACTCGGTGCCGGCGTCGTTGGCCTTCCATTCGGTGGCCAGCACGGGTTCCAGTTCGGTCAGGCTGTTGCCCTTGTACCCGACCAGCGTCTCGTACAGGTTCTCGACGATCTGCCCGCTGCCCGTGTCGTAGGTGGTGCCGGGATCCAGGGTGGGCACGTCGGAGGATTCCTGGATGACCAGGGTGCTGCTCGTATCGCCGCCCTGCTTGCTGCAGGCGGCGAGGGTCAGGGACAGGGTGGCGAGCGCCAGGGCGCCGAGGGTCTTGTTGCGGTTCATCGGATTCTCCTTACGGGTCGCGCCGCTGGGGCGCACGTGCTTCAGGGAGCGCCGCGCAGGGGTGCGGGCGCCACAGGTCTGGACCGGGTGTTCTGCCCTGCCCCTGGGGTCAACGCGCCGGGGACCGCCGCAGCGGAAGCAGGTGAAGTCAGGCGCGCAACCGGGCAGGTCGTCACGGATTCTCATCGTAGGGACTCCAAATGAGGGTTCCCGGCCAGAAGGATGAAGGTACTCCATACAGAACAGCGCCGCCACGGCGAACTGTCCCTGCAGCAGGAACGCCCCCGCCCCCGCACGGCCCCACCCGCCCCTCATCCGGCCCCGGAGAGCGGGGCAGCACGAACGGGAGCCCACAGCCCCCCCTTCCCGTGCGTGACCGAACCGGACCGCAGGCCGCCTCATACGGACTCCGATTGAATGGGCTGCAACGCCCGTTCAATCCGAGCGGATGCGACTCGTAGAGCTGCTCCGCAGAGCAGGAGAGAAGCGGGTTCCGGACGTGGAGCTGGCAATCCGGTGAAGTTCCGGATGGTCGGCGAAACAGACGGAGTCCGTATCACTCAGGCCGCCCGTGAATGAAAGTCCACCCACAGCAGCCGGCCGCGTAGCCCGCTAAGGTTTCTGGATGACTGCTTCCACCCCCGCCTCCTACGTCCTGCGCGGCACCGCAGCAGGCGGCACCCTGCGCATCGTGGGCATGGACTCCACCCAGGTCGTCGAGGACGCCCGCGTGCGCCACCACCTCAGCAAGACCGCCACCGCCGCGCTCGGCCGCACTCTGACCGGCAGCGTCCTGCTCGCCACCGTCCTCGGCAAACGCAGCGACAGCCGCGTCACCGTGCGCGTCGAGGGAGACGGCCCGGTCGGGTTCATCGTCGCCGAGGGCAGCGTGGACGGCCGCGTGCGCGGCTACGTCCGCCAGCCCGGCGCGGACCTGCCCCTGCGCGAACGCGACGGCAAACTCGACGTGAGCGGCATCGTCGGCACGCAGGGCGAACTGAGCGTCACGCGCCTGCTCGACAACGGCGAACCCTACACCGGCAGCGCCCACCTTGTCAGCGGCGAGATCGCCGAGGACATCAGCACCTACCTCGGCGTCTCCGAACAGATCCCGAACGCCGTGCTGCTCGGCGTGTACGAGGAAGGCGGCCGCGTCGCGCACGCCGGCGGCCTGCTCATCCAGGCGATGCCCGGCGTCACCGACGAGACCCTCGGAAAACTCGAGGCGAACATCCGCGCCATGGGCCAGATCACCGACAACCTCCGCCGCGGCGGCCTGATGGAAGCCATCACCCGCGCCACCGACGGCCTGAACGTGCAGCTCGCCGCCGAGGCGCAGGGCTCCCGCTTCGAATGCCGCTGCTCCCGCGAGAAAGCCAGCGACTCCCTGAAATTCTTCGACGCTGGCGAACGCCAGGACATGATCGACGCCGGCGGGCAGGAAATCGTGTGCCACTGGTGCGGCGAACACTACCAGATCACCCCGGACGAGATCGCCGCGCTCGACGCCACCGACACCCACGCCCGCGCCTGACCTTCCGCCGCCCGGCCCCCGCTAAACTGCGGGCGCTCATGCCTGATCCCGTCTCTCCCGGCCACCTGCCTGACCTGCGTGTGCTGGAGCGGGCCCTGCGGGGCGGCCCTCTGGCCCTTGCGGACCTGCCGCACCTGCGCGCCGCCGGCCTGGAGGGCGCCATGCGGGCCCGCCTGCCCGCAGACGACCCGCTGCGGGCCGAGTTGCGGGCCGGTGCGCTGGTGCTCGGCGCGCGGCACGCCCTGATCCGCGCGGAACTGCGTGACCTGCTGGGTGCCTGGGAGACAGAGGGCATCCCGGCCCTGCTGTTCAAGGGCTTCGCGCTCAGCGAGTTCGGGTACGCGACCCGCACCGAACGCTTCTACGGGGACGTGGACCTGCTGCTGCCGGGTGATCCCGCCACGGTGACCCGCGCGGCGCACCTCGCGCTGGCCCGCGGCTGGCGCAGCGACGGCCAGCACGCCCACCCGGACCGCTGGACGCACGAGACCATGCACCTGTTCAGTCCCGGTGGGCACGCGCGGCTGGACGTGCACCGCTGGCTGATCCCCGACTGGTTCGCTGGCCGGCGCCGCAGCCTCCACGTGACCCGGCAGGTGTGGGCAGCCGCCCGGCCGCACGACTGGGACGGCCTGCGTGTCTGGAGGCCCCACCCGACAGACGAGATTGTCGCGGCCCTCGCCGTCAGCCGGGTCTGGGGCGGCGACCGTGGCGGCCTGAAACCCGCCGACCCGCTGGACCTGCAGCGCCTGCGCGAACGGCACGCCCTGACCGGCGCCGCCGGGAGTGCACGGCTGGCCGCCCGGGCTGCCGAACTGGGCGCCACGCACAGCTGGGCGGCCTTCGAGCAGCTGTGCGATCCCGCGCAGCTGACCCTGGACCCGGCCCGCACCGGTCCGGTCCTGGCGGCAGCATTGCGCCGGGACGGGCTGTACCGGCACGGACCGGCAACGGTCCTGCGCCACCTCTGGTACCGGGTGAAGCGGGCCGCGTTCCTGCTGCCGGGCGTGCCGCAGGCCACGGCGGACGTCCTGGGTGCCATGAGCGCCGTGCGGCGCGGCGGCGACCCGCGCGCCCACCTGAACCGCTGGACACCGCCCGGCCCGACCCGCACGCTGGACCCCGCCCGTCTGGACCGCGCCGTCACGACCGCCCGACTGATCACCCGGGCCCTGCATCCCCGCCAGAAGCACGCCGGGGTGTGCGTGCCGCGCGCTTACGCCACGTACCGGGCGCTGCGCCGCCTGGGTCACCCGGCCGTGTTCGTGAGCGGCGCGGCCCGGCACGGCACCCAGATCACGGGTCACGCCTGGGTCGAGGACACCTGGGGAGCCATTGAGCCTTACGGGGAGGACTTCAACCGGCAGACCTTCCGGGTGCTGTTCACGTACCCACCGGAATCCGTCACGGCTACTCCTGAAGCGGTGCGCCCAGCAGCGCCGGAACCAGCGTCATCATCTCCTCCCGGCCCGCCGGACGCCACAGGACCGTCCTGACGAGGCGCTGCGCGGCGGCACTGACCGCCCGCTGACCCGCCGCGCCCAGCGGCACGCCGGTCGCCTGCCAGAACTCCCGCACCCGGTCGGCTGCACCCAGCGGTCCCGGATGACCCAGGAGCAGCACGGCCGTCAGCGGCAGGGTCACGGGCGGCACGGTCAGCGGCAGCAGGCGCTTGCCCCGGCCGTCGCGGGCCACGGGTCCGTCGCCGCCCAGCAGTTCCGGCGCGAAACGGGCCAGACTGTCATCCAGGGCGCGGAGGGTGCGGTCCAGACCGGCCACCTGCCCGTCCGGGCCGATCCAGGCGCGGTCCTCGGCCAGGACCGTCCAGCCGGCCGCCCGCAGGCGCAGGCAGGCAGTCGTCTTGCCCGCCCCGCTGGGCCCCGTGACGGCCACCACCCCGCCGTGCCCGGCGATCAGCGCGGCGTGCAGCGGCACCCAGCCGGCCGCGCGGTGCGCCTCGGTGAAGGCCAGTGCCCACAGGTCCTGCCCGGCTCCCTGCGGCGCGCAGGTCAGGACGCTCAGGTCCGCGCCCAGCCGAACGTGCAGGCGACCACCGAGCCACAGCTCATCCCCGAGCACCTGCGCGTGCGCCTTTCCGTCCGGCAGCGTCACTTCCCGCGTGACCGCCCCGGGTGGAACGGGGGGCGACGTTCCCACCTGCACTTCGACACGTCGGGCCACTGCGGCGTGCTCCTGGGGACCGCAGCCCAGGCCCCAGGCGTGCCGCAGGGCGTCCTCCCAGGCGGGCGGCACGTGCGGCGCGCAGGTGACCAGGGCGTCCAGGCTGGCCCAGCCGGCCGCATCCGGGCGTGACAGCGCGTCGGCCACGCGTCAGCCCGGCCGGATCAGGTCCCGGACGGCCAGGTCGTTCAGGACGGCCCGGACATCCGCCTGCGCCTGATGGCCGGGCAGGTCGAACGTTGCAGCCAGCAGCGCGGTCAGGGTCTCCTCGGTCGCGGGGAGGGCCTGCCACAGCAGCCGCCCGGCCGGGTTCAGGCTGAACATCTCGCTCCGGCCGGCGTGCATCAGGACCAGTTCATCGTCCAGATCGGTGACCAGCACATCCTCGTTTCCCTGCCACATGACAGGCAGGGTAGCGCAGCGGCGCGCCGCGGGCATCAGGTGACTGACTGACCTTGACGGGGCCGGGGCTGGCGCGAGATTCTGCCACTGAATTCTGAACAAACCATGACAGTCAGACCTTAAGGTAACCGCCGCTTCGTCCGCTGCCATGCGACTTCCAGCTCCATCTTCACCCCGCACGCCCTGCTTCCCGGGGGCTGTGAGGCTGCACCGACGTGCGTTCCGAATTCTTCACCGGTACCACCCAGGAGTCCGAATGAACCACGCCCCACCGTCCACCCCCACTTCCGCCCACCAGCCGACCCCGCCGCGCCGCTACGAACCGCCGCGCGTGCAGGACCTCGGCGCGTGGCAGGCCGTCACCCTGATCGGGTCCGTCGGCTTCAACCGTTTCCCCGGCATGCCGGGACAGGAGAACAACCGTGGCTCGTACTGAATCCCGCGCCCTGCTGCTCGCCGGCCTGCTCGCCCTGAGCGGCTGCGCCACCACTGACGCCCCCACCGCCGCCCCGACTTCCACCCCCAGCGCCGCCCGCGTGCTGGGCCTGTACGAACTGCGCGTGAACGGCCTGAGCGGCCCGTCCGCCCAGGCGACCGTCCGGCCCGCCAGCGGGCTGAGTACACAGGCGGCCGAGGTCACGGGCGGCCTGAGCTTCACCCGGACCAGCATGTCCAACCTCGTGGACGAGACGAACCGCGTGGTCCACATGACCGCCACCTTCACCGTCACGAACACCACCCAGACGCCCATCACGCTGCCCACCTACATTCCCGTGGACACCGCCGGGACCGGCGGCACCAGCGGCAGCACGCCCTTCGGCGAGGTCCGTACCCGCACCGGCGTGCCCGTCAGCGCGACCGGCATGCAGGTCGAGGTCGCCCACCAGCTCTCGGGCGGCACCATCCAGGCCGACCCGAACGCCACTCCCCTGCGCAGCGGACTGGATACCGGCGGCCTGCAGGTCACCACGCCCGCCGGGCAGAGCGTCGCGGGCCTCAGCCACCAGGGCTGGGAAGGCGGCGTACTCGCGCCCGGGGCGTCCCAGACGATCAGCTTCGCGGCGCGCGTTCCCCTGCAGGGCACGCAGATCAGCGACGCCGACCCCTTCGCGTTCAAGCTGGTGTTCGCCGTGGCCGACGCGCCCGGACAGGTCGCCCTGACCAACGTCGCCAGCGTGCAGGGCAGCACGCCCAGCGGGGACGCCGCCACGCCCGTCAGCGGCCAGAGCGTCACGGTCGAGGGCGTGGTCACGGCCGCGTTCAACGCGTCCCTGCAGGGTTTCTTCCTGCAGGAGGAAGGCATCGACGCGGACGGTGACGCCACCACCAGCGACGGCGTGTTCGTGTACTGCGGTACGGCCGGCTGCCCCGGCGTGAACGTCGGGGACCGCGTCCGCGTGACCGGCACCGCTGCCGAATTCAACGCCGCCACCCAGATCACGACCACGGCGGCCAGCGTCACCACCCTCGCCAGCGGTGTGGCCCTGCCGGACGCGCAGACGCTGACCCTGCCGCTGAACGTCACGGCCCGTGAGCGTCTCGAAGGCATGCGCGTCAGCGTGAGCGGGAAGGTCACGAACAACTTCCCGCTGGGCCGTTTCGGGAGTTTCGACATCGCCGACGACCGCGTGCCGAACTTCACGCAGCTGAACGCACCGGACGTGGCCGCGTACGCCGCGTACCAGACGGACTTCAAGAACCGCTACATCCGCATTGACGACGGCAACCGCCAGCAGAACCCCGACCCGGAAATCTTCGCGCGCGGCGGCCAGAACCTGAGCGCCGCGAACACCCTGCGCGGCGGCGACACGGTGCAGGCCACCGGCGTCCTCACCTGGAGCAACGACAGCGGCACCCTGACCAGCGGCGGCAGCCTCTACACCTACCGCGTCCTGGCTGGCCAGAGCGACGTGCAGGTCACCGCCAGCAACCCCCGCCTGAGCGCCCCGGAAGCCGTGGGGGGCACCCTGCGCGTCGGCGCGATGAACGTCCTGAACTACTTCACGTCCCTCGTCACGAGCAACACGGGCTGCACGCCCAACGGCGTGGGCGGCAGCGCAGCCCGGGGCGCGAACACCTGCGAGGAGTTCCTGCGCCAGCAGGACAAGATCGTGGCGGCCATCAGCGGCCTGAACGCCGACGTGCTGAACCTGATGGAAATCCAGAACGACTTCGACAAGGGCACCAACAGCTCCGTGGCGTGGCTCGTCAACGCCCTGAACACGAAACTCGGGGCGGGCACGTACGCCTACGTGAACCCCGGCGCGAAGGTCGGCACGGACGCCATCAGCCTCGCCATGATCTACAAGCCGGCTGCCGTCACGCCCGTCGGGAACCTCGCGATCCTGAACAACACCTTCGACCCGAACTACGCCGACACCTGCAACCGTCCCACCTGGGCGCAGACCTTCCAGAGCAACGCGAACGGCGGGCGCTTCACGGCCGTGGCCATGCACCTCAAGAGCAAGGGCAGCGCCTGCGCCGCCACCAGCGACGCCGACATCGGCGACGGGCAGGGCAACGGCTACAAGGCGCGGCGCAACGCCGCGACCGCCATCGCCAACTGGCTGGACACCAACCCCACCGGCATCACCGAGGATGACCGCATCCTGATGGGCGACTACAACGCCTACGCCGGCGAGGAACCCCTGACCATCCTGGCTGGCCGAGGGTACGCCAACCTGTTCGACCGGAACGTGTACTCCTACCAGTTCGACGGGCAGTGGGGCAGCCTCGATCAGGCCACCGGCAGCGCCAGCCTCGCCGCGCAGGTCACCGGGAAGACCAAGTGGCACATCAACAGCGATGAACCCACGGTGCTGGACTACAACACCGAATTCAAGAGCGCCGGGCAGCTGACCAGCCTCTACGCCGCCGACGCCTTCCGCAGCAGCGACCACGACCCCATCCTGATCGGCCTGAACCTGACCGCCCAGACGCCCATCGTGGTCACGAACCCCACGACCACCCTGACGCCCGCCAGCGCCAGCGCGAACGTGAACCTGGGCAGCAGCGTCTCCGGGACCTTCACGACCAGCAGCACGGACGTCACCACGCTGAACGTCGCCACCACCCTCACCAAGACGGACGGCGCGGCCGCCGGGACCAACCCCACGGTCACGGCCCCCACGACCGCCGCTCCCAACGGCACCTTCGACGTGACGGTCACCGCCGCCGCCGACACCACCCCCGGCGCGTACCGCGTGACCGTGGGGACCAGCAGCGGCAGCGCCAGCGCCAGCGCCACCTACGACGTGAACGTGAACGGCATCCTGCTCAGCGCCCCCAGTAACCTCAGCTACGGCGCGGCCGACGCAGCGACCGGCGCGACGACCAGCGCCGCCGTGACCGCCTACGGTGCGGGCACTGTCAGCTACTCGGCCTCGGCCACGGGTGCCGGCGCTCCGAGCATCACCGTCACCCCCGGCACGACCACCGGCAACAGCACGCCCCTGACCGTCACCGCCACCGGCGGCAGCGCCGGCACGTACACGGCCACCCTGACGGCCACCGGCACGAACGGCCAGACGGCCAGCCGCACCTTCACCGTGACCGTCACGGCCGCGCCGACCGGCCGACTGGTGATCAGCGAGTTCCGTTTCCGCGGGCCTTCCGGCGGGAACGATGAGTTCGTCGAACTGGTCAACATGGGCACCGCGCCGCTGGATATCAGCGGGTACCTCATCCAGGGCAACAACAACAATGCGCTCACCTGGGGGACGAGAGCCACCGTTCCCACCAACACTGTGCTTCAGCCCGGACAGTTCTACCTGATGGTCAACAACACGGCGTCCGGAGGGTACAGCCTGACCACCACCGCGGCCGGTGACCTCACCACCACCTCCGGCACGTCCGACAACCGTGCGGTCCGCGTCACGACGGCGGGCGGCACGGTGCTGGACACGGTCGGCTTCGCCGCTACGACCGCCCAGGGCGTGCTGTGCGAGGGCACCTGCATCGCCAACGGCCCCACCAGCACAACGGCACAGATCAGCTGGGCGCGGAACGTCAGTGGCGGGCAGTTCGTGGACACGGACAACAACGCCAGCGACTTCACCTACCGCGACGGTGCGGCAAGCGGTAGTGCCAACCCGCAGAACAGGACCGTCACCTTCAGCGGCACCAACTGATCCGCCGCGTCTGATCGACCCCGTACTCACGCCGCCCCTCCGGGGGCGGTTTTGTCATTCCAGCCCGGTCAGCCAGGGGTGCCCCGGTCGGGTGAGGGTCAGGGCGCCGCGCAGCCACGCGCGGGCCTGTGCGGTCAGGGTGGGCTGGACGCGCTGGTAGTCCTGTTCGTCCTTGCTGCGTGGGTCGCGTCCGGCTGCGCCTGCCTTGAACAGCAGGACGGCTTCGGGCGCGAGGTACGGGAGGCCTTCGGGGCTGACGCAGCGGGCGCGCTCCAGCGGCAGCGTGAGGCGGGGGTCGCGGCGGTAGTGCCAGGTGCCGCCGCTCAGGTCGCTGAGCATCAGGTCGAGCATCAGCACGCCGGTCAGGTCGGGGTGCCGGGCGTGAATCTGGAAGTGGGGCGGGTCAAGGGGGGCCGTGTAGGGCTGGTAGGTGCCGTGGATGGATGCGTCGAGTCGCCAGCCCGGCAGCAGGCGGGGCAGCTGGGCCTGGGCTTCGCGGGGCAGGATCACGTCGAGGTCGTCGTGGGGCCGGGCGGTCATGCCCAGGTGCAGGTCGAGGGCGTATCCGGCGGCGATCATCCACGGGGCGTCCAGCGGGGGGAGCAGGCGGGCGACCTGCCGGGCGGGGGTCAGGCCGACAGTGCGGGCGTGGTGGGCCAGGGCGGCGGGACGCAGGGCGTGGTCGGCGTGGTCGCGGCCGGCGGCGGTGAAGGCGGCGCGGTAGGTGCGGGCGGCTTGGGGGTCGTGGCGCAGCAGGTCACGCAGCGCGGCCTGCTCGGCGCGCCAGCCGCTGTCGTGGTCGCTGATGATCAGTCGCCAGCCGCCGGGGTGCGTCCAGGTGCGCTCCGATCGTGGCTGGTAGCCGAGACGGCTCAGGGCGGCGCGCTGCTCCTGGGTGGGCGGGTCGGGCAGCAGGTCCAAGTGCAGTTCCGGGGTGTCCAGGTCGGCCAGCGCGGGGACGCTGCCGGGACCGCCGGTCTGGACGTGGAAGACGCCGTCCGGGCGGTGGCCGCTCATGAAGTCGCTCAGGTGCGTGCGGAGGTCCTGCATGGCGCGGTCGTGGTTCATGCGGCCTGGGTCGATGCCTTCAGGGTCCATGCATGAAGCACACCACAGCGCGTCCCCACCCGGCATCCGCTCCTTGGCGGATAATGCCTCTCATGAAGGGTCGTGGTGTCGGGATCGTGCTGGTGCTGGTGGGACTGGGTCTGGGGGCGACGCTGCTGCGCGATCAGGTGCCAGTGGGTGGGGCGCAGGCTCCGGCCGCGGGTGCGGCGGCCGATCCGGTGGCGGCGGAGGCGGGCGCGCGGCTTCAGAACGAGCAGAACACCATCGACGTGGTCGGGCGGTTCGAGCCGGGGCTGGTGTTCATCAGTACCGAGAACGAGGTGATGGGGCAGGATCCGTTCGGGATGTTCGGGGGCGGCACGGAGGTCCAGCGCGGGGTGGGAAGTGGGTTCTTCGTGAACGACGCGGGGGACATCCTGACGAACTACCACGTGGTGGCCGGGGAGGCCGGGGCGGGCGCGGCGCAGAAGATCAGCGTGCGGGTCATGGGGCAGGAGCAGAGCGTGGAGGCGCGCGTGATCGGGCTGGCCCCGCAGTACGATCTGGCGTTGATCCGCCCGGTGGGCCTGGATGCCAAGCTGATCCGGCCGATTCCGCTGGGGAACAGCGACGCCCTGAAGGTGGGGCAGAAGGCGATTGCGATGGGCGCGCCGTTCGGGCTGGATTTCAGTGTGACCGAGGGCATCGTGAGCAGCACGGCGCGGCAGATTCCGATCGGGTTCTCGGGCGGCGGCGCGGGCGAGGGCATCACGCAAAAGGCGATTCAGACGGACGCAGCGATCAACCCGGGGAACAGCGGGGGGCCGCTGCTGGACAGCGGGGGGCGCGTGATCGGCATCAACACGCAGATCTACTCGCCCAGCGGGCAGAGTACCGGCGTGGGTCAGAGTGCCGGGGTGGGCTTCGCGATCCCCGTGAACACGGCCAAGAACCTGTTGCCGCGCCTGCAGGCAGCGGACGGGCAGGAGGTGCGCGCGCCGACGCTGGGCGTGGCGGCGGGCCTGATGGTGCGCGGGCAGCAGCAGACGCTGGCGGTGGGCCTGAGCGTGCTGTCGTCGGAGGGTAAACGGGAGCTGGGCCTGCCGGAGCGGGGACTGGTGATCGGGGAAGTCATGCCGGGCACGCCGGCCGCGCGGGCGGGCTTGCAGGGCGGCACGCGCACCGAGGCGTTCCGGGGCGGCGCGATCCGCCTGGGCGGGGACGTGATCACGGCCGTGAACGGCAAGCCGGTGGACGCCCTGGAGGACCTGCAGGCGGGCCTGATCGACCGCAAGGAGGGCGACACGGTGACGCTGACGGTCGTGCGGGCCGGGAAGTCGCGTGAGGTGAAGGTCACGCTGGATGAAACCTCGTTCCGCTGAGAACGCAGCGCAGGCGCAGGCCGTGTGGGCGGCGCTGCGTCCGGAGGACCGGGCGTGGCTGCTGACCGTGGCGGCGCAGGCGGGTCCGGGCGGCGCGGCGCTGGTGGGCGGCGCGGTGCGGGACGCGCTGCTGGGCGTGACGCCGCTGGACCTGGATGTGGTGATTCCCGACGCGGACGTGGCGGCCCTGGCGGCCGGGACGGGGTTGCCGTTCGTGTTCCACCCGGCGTTCGGGAACGCGACCGTGACCCTGCCGGACGGCCGCGCGGCGGATCTGGTGCGGGCGCGGCGGGAAGTCTACCCGGTGCCCGGCGGGAACCCGCGGCCGCAACCGGGCTCGCTGACCGCCGATCTGTGGCGGCGGGATTTCAGTGTGAACGCGCTGGCCCTGCACCTCTCCCCTGCCGGGAAGCCCACGCTGCTGGACGTGACGGGCGGCCTGCAGGACCTGCGCGTGCGGGTGCTGCGGCCCCTGCACCCGGCTTCGCTGCGTGAGGATGCCAGCCGGCTGGTGCGCGGGGCGAGGCTGGCCGCGCGGCTGAACCTGGGTGCCGCGCCGGAGCTGCTCTCGCAGGTGCCGGATGCGCTGGACATGGCCCCGCGCACCCCCCGGCTGTGGGCAGAACTGAAACTGCTGCTGCATGAGCCCCGCCCTGGACGGGCTGCCGCGCGGCTGCGTGCCTGGGGGGCCGCCTCGCTGCTGCCGGACACGGCGCTGCTGGACGCCCTGGACGCCCGCCGGGACGCGGGGGCGACCCTGTCCATGAACGCCTACGCGGCGGCGCTGCTGCACGCCGCGCCAGACCCGGAGGCGCTGGCGGCGCGACTGGACCTGGGCACCCGGCCCGCCGCGCTGCTGGCCCGCGCCCTGTCGGACACCTTCTACCCGGACGGCAC
Source organism: Deinococcus depolymerans (assembly GCF_039522025.1). NCBI lineage: Bacteria > Thermotogati > Deinococcota > Deinococci > Deinococcales > Deinococcaceae > Deinococcus > Deinococcus depolymerans. Next base: position 40,483 of record NZ_BAAADB010000001.1, read on the forward strand.
GCCGGAGCGCGAGTTGCGTGCCCTGCTGCGCCCGCACGCGCACGAACCCCTGACCGGGAAGGACGTGCTGGCGCTGGGCGTCCCGCCGGGCCGGGCGGTGGGCGAGGCGCTGGCGCACCTGGGGTCGCTGCGCCGGGCCGGGCAGGTCCGCAACCCTGACGAGGAGCGCGCGGCGCTGAAAGCGTTCCTGGCGACGAAAGCCCGGTAGGCGGACCCACTAGAATGCCGGGGTATGGGTCTCATCTCTCTGCTGACCAGCAATCCCGCCGCGTTCGTGATCATCGCGGCGGCACTGGTCCTGTCCCTGGCCTTTCACGAGTTCGCGCACGCGTACACGGCGGACCGCCTGGGCGACCCGACGCCCCGCCGCTACGGGCGCGTGACCCTGAATCCCATCAAGCACCTCGATCCGTTCGGGACGCTGCTGCTGCTGCTGGTGGGCTTCGGGTTCGCGCGGCCCGTGCCGATCAACCCGAACAACCTGGGCCGCTGGGGCACCATGTGGGTGGCGGCAGCCGGGCCGATCAGTAACCTGCTGATCGCGGTGGTGTGCGCGCTGCTGCTCAAGGTGCTGCCCCTGACGGACCTGACGTACACGATCCTGATGACGGTGCTGGGCATCAACGTGGTGCTGGCGGTCTTCAACCTGATTCCGATTCCGCTGCTGGACGGCAGCCGCATTCTGGGGGCGCTGGTGCCGTCACTGGGCCGCGCCCTGAATCAGTTCGAGATGATGCCGTACTCGTTCCTGATCGTGATGGGCTTCATCTACCTGTTCCGCCCCCAGATCGGGCAGTTGATCGGCACGGTGCAGGACTGGGTGATCGGTTTCGTGGGCGTGTGATACGGACTCCGATTGAATGGCTTACAAAGCCGTTCAATCCGAGCGAAGCGAGTGGGAGAAAACCGGGTTCCGGACGTGGAGTTAACAGATCGGTGATGTTCCGATCTGTTAACGAAACAAACGGAATCCGTATGACCTTTAACAGCAGCCGGGCCGGAGGTCGAGTGATCACCTCCGGCCCGGCTGTCTGCTGTGTTCAGGACAGGTTGTTCAGCGCAGGTTGAACATCATGACGACGTGCGCGGCGGTGCCGGCCAGCACGAACAGGTGCCAGATCTCGTGGAAGCCGAACACGCCGGGGCGGGGGTTCCAGCGTTTCGTGCCGTAGATGACGGCCCCGATGGAGTACAGCACGCCGCCCGCCGCGAGCCAGAAGATGGCGGCGGGTGGCAGGTGGCGGGCCAGTTGCGGCAGGAACGCCACGGCCAGCCAGCCCATGCCGAGGTACAGGGCAGTGCTGACCCAGCGGGGCAGGCTCATGGTCACGAGTTTCAGGGTGATGCCGCTCAGGGCGATGCCCCAGATGACCCACAGGACCACGCCCTGCCAGGGGTCGGGCAGGCCGAAGTACGCAATCGGGGTGTAACTGCCGGCGATCAGCAGGAAGATGCCGGCATGGTCGAGTTTGCGTAGCCACAGCATGCCGCGCTCGCCGGGAAAGAACGAGTGGTAACTGGCGCTGGCGGCGTACAGCAGGGTCATGCTGATCACGAATACGGTGAACGGCCACAGGGCCAGTTCGCGGGCGTGCGCCCACCACAGCAGCGGTCCCAGGATGATCAGCGCCGCCAGGACGCCGGCCCAGTGGGTCAGGGCGTTGACGGGTTCGCGGGGGGCGGTCAGGAAGCGCATGCCCCTACCCTACCCCCACCCGCTGATGACAGTCTGTCAACTGGGACGGGGTGCAATCCTCTCCCCCGTCTCGCTCCCGGTCTGCCGTGGCCTCAGCGGCCGCCGTAGTTGGGGGCTTCCTTGGTGATGGTCACGCCGTGCGGGTGGCTTTCCACCAGGCTGGCCCCGGTGATCCGCACGAACTGAGCCTCGTCACGCAGCGTCTGAAGGTCCGGCGCGCCGCAGTAGCCCATCGAGCTTTTCAGGCCGCCCACGAACTGGTAGATGACCTCGCCCGCCGTGCCCTTGTACGCCACGATGCCCTCGATCCCTTCGGGCACGAACTTGCGGCTGCCGCTCTGGAAGTAGCGGTCGGCGCTGCCCTGGTCCATGGCGCCCATGCTGCCCATGCCGCGGTAGCTCTTGTAGCGGCGGCCGTCGCGCAGGATGCTCTCGCCGGGGCTCTCGTCGGTGCCGGCCAGCATGCTGCCCATCATGACCACGTTCGCGCCGGCCGCGATGGCCTTGGGCACGTCGCCCGTCTGCTTGATGCCGCCGTCCGCGATGATCGGAATGCCGGCTTCCATGGCGGCGGCGCTGGCCTCGAAGATCGCGGTGATCTGCGGGACGCCCACGCCGGTCACGACGCGGGTGGTGCAGATGCTGCCCGGCCCGATGCCGACCTTCACGGCGTCCGCGCCGGCCAGGATCAGGTCGCGGGTGCCGGCGCGCGTGGCGACGTTCCCGGCGATCACGTCCACGTCGAAGGCTTCCTTCACGCGGCTCAGGGCGTTCAGGATGCCCTGGCTGTGCCCGTGGGCGCTGTCGAGCACCAGCACGTCCACGCCGGCCTGCACGAGCGCCCCGGCGCGGTCCATCAGGTCGGCGCCCACGCCGATGGCGGCGGCGACGCGCAGGCGGCCCAGGCTGTCCTTGGCGGCGCGCGGGTACTTCACGCGTTTGGTCAGGTCCTTGATGGTGATCAGGCCGCGCAGGGTGTGGTCGGCGTCCGTGACGAGCAGTTTCTCGATGCGGTGCTGCTTGAAGATCTCCTGCGCCTCTTCGAGGGTGGTGCCGACCGGCACGGTGATCAGGTTCTCGCGGGTCATGACGTCCCCGATGGGCGTGTGCATGTCGTCGATGAAGCGCATGTCGCGGTTGGTGATGATGCCCAGCAGTTTCCCGTTCGGGTCGGTGATGGGCACGCCGCTGATGCGGTACTCGCCCATAAGGCGCTCGGCGTCCGCCACGGGCGCGTGCGGGGGCAGCGTGATGGGGTCCACGATCATGCCGCTCTCGGAGCGTTTGACCTTGCGGATCATCTCGGCCTGCGCGTCGATGGGCATGTTCTTGTGAATGACGCCGATGCCGCCCTCGCGGGCCATGGCGACCGCCATGTTCGTCTCGGTGACGGTGTCCATCGCGGCCGACAGGAACGGGATGTTCAGCCGGACGCGGCGGGTCAGCTGCGCCTTGATGTTCACCTCGTGCGGCAGCACCTGCGAGTGCCGGGGTTGCAGCAGCACGTCATCGAAGGTGATGCCCTCCTGCGCGAACTTGTAGGCGAAACGGTCACTGCCCTGGGCAGCGGGGACGGGCGTGGCGGGCGCACTCATGCAGGCGAGTGTAAGCGCCCGGACGTGAACAGAAGGTAAGCGTGTCCATGTCACCTGACCGCCGCGCCGGGCCTTGCACGCGGCGGGCGGCGCGTGGTAGATTCCCTCTCGCCCGTGGGGCCATAGCTCAGCTGGGAGAGCGCGTCGTTCGCAATGACGAGGTCAGCGGTTCGATCCCGCTTGGCTCCACCACACACCGCACCCGCCTGTTTCATGCAGGCGGGTGTCTTCCGTTCAGGCCGGGCCGACACGCTCCCGGCGTCCCGTCATACGGACCCGGGCTGAAGGGATTGCACAACCCCTTCAACCCGGGTGCGTCTCATACGGACTCCGTTCTGCTTCTGCTCGCTTCGCTCCGATTGAACGGCTTACAGAGCCATTCAATCGGAGTCCGTATCAGGACTTCTGCAGCGGGCCCAGGAATTCGGGTTTGCCCTGAAGCGGCACGAGTTTCGCGACACTCAGCGGGAAACGGACGTCCTGGTCGCCGCGCGTGAGGACGACCGCGCCGGCATTCAGGCGGGCGCGCGTGCCGGGCAGGTCACTCAGGGCGGCCAGCGGCACGAAGGCCTCGCGGCCGAACAGCCTGACCGTGACCGGCAGGCGGCGGTCGGCGACGGCGAGCGTGGCGGTGCGGGCCGTCACGTTCTGCACGTTCAGGCCGAGCGCGGCGGCCGCCTCGGTCAGCGGCAGGAACACCTGCCCGTCGGCGCTGCGGGCGCGGTCGGCGGCGTCCTGCGCCAGTTGCGCGGGCGTCCGGACGACCGGGGCCGGTGGGGGCGTGACCGGCGCCGGGGTGACGGGGGCCGGGGTGGACGGCGCAGGGGTGACGGGAGCCGGCGTTGAGGGAGTCGGGGTCGGGCGGGGGGTGGTCGGCGCCGGGGTGGGGCGGGGCGTGACGGGCTGGGGCGCGGGGACCGACGCGACCGGTTTCGGAGCGCTCAGCACGGCGGTCGCAGCGGCGCGGCGGGCCTGCGCCTGCACCTGCAGTTCGGCCTCGCTGGGCACGCGCCCCCAGGCGGCAGGGCTCGCGTGGAAGGTCGGCCAGGGGGCCACGGCCAGCGGCCGCTGCTTCTGCAGGATGTTCAGGCCGCCGCCGTCGGTCACGAAGTAGACGCTGCCCTGGTCGCTCACGCTGACGCCCAGGTCGATCTTCTTGCCGGTGCGGATCTGCCACAGGCCCTGCCCGGCCTTGCCGATGGCGTGGACGGTCCCGGAGAGGTCCGGCACGATCACGGTGCCGTCGCTGAGTTCGGCGGCGGTTCCGGCGATGCCCGCCCCGGCCTTGTAGGTCCATTCGAGTTCGCCGGTCACGTTCACGGCGTACACGTTGCCGTCGTAACTGCCGACCACGACCAGGCCGCCGCTGGTCACGATGGGACTGGCGTTCACGAACAGGTTGGTCAGGTGCGTCCAGCGGGGCTGACCGTCCGGGCTCAGGGCGTGCAGGCGGCGGTCGCTGGACCCGAAGTACACGCTGCCGTCGGCGCCGATGGCGGGGCTGCTGAACACCAGCGATCCGGCCGCGTAGGTCCATTTCAGGCGGCCGTCCGGGGTGAGGGCGTGCATGCGGTTGTTCTGCGCGCCGAAATAGATGGTGCCGTCGGCCGCGACGGCCGGACTGCTGAACACGGGCGCGCCGACCTTGAAGGTCCACAGGGTCTTCCCCTGGGCGTCCAGGGCGTGCACGGTGCCGCCGGCGGTGGCGACGATCACGCTGCCGTCGGCGCGCAGGGCGGGCGTGGCGAAGATGTCACCGTCGAATTTGACCTTCCAGAGCAGTTTGCCGTTCGGGTCCAGGGCGTACAGGTGGTCGTCGTACGACGCGGCGAGGGTGACGCCCTGCGGCGTCACGACCGGGTAGGCGCGCCCGATGTCGCCGGTCAGGTAGGACCATTTCTCGCTGCCGCTGGCGTCGGTGCGGTGCACGCGGGCGTCCGAGCCGACGAAGGTCAGGTCTCCGCCGGCGCTGACGGTCACGCCGGAGATCACGCGGAGTTCCTTGAAGACCGAGACCTTCGGGGCAGTCTGGGTGGGGGTCTGCTGGGCGGTGGCGTGGGTGAATCCAGCCAGTGTCATCAGGGTGGAAAGGGCAAGTGCGTGGGTGATCCTCATCTGAAGGTAAGCTCCTTTACAGTCCCTTTACGGTAGGGCCATGGCGGGTGGCGGGGTGTGGACGCCTGTCAGGGTACGGCCTAAGATGCGAACTGTTATGAAGAAGATTCTCATGCTGACCGCGTTCGCGCTCACCGGCCTCGCCGCTGCGCAGGACACCGCCCCGACCACCACGGACACCATGGAAATGACCGGCCCGGCGGCCATGAGCGCCAGCGAGAACTTCGCCAAGGCTCAGGAGTACGCCGTGCAGGCCGACGTGGCCTACCCCGTGCCCTTCTACGACCGCACGCTCTGGAAGGCGGCCGTGGACCACTCCTACTACGCCGCCAGCATGGAAGCGGGCAACCGTGACTACGGCGCGTACCTCGCGCAGCTGTACACCAAGACCCAGTGGTGGATCAACGCCTACAACGCCTGGAACAAGCTCGGCGCGCTGAACGACCAGGAAAAGCAGTGGGCTTCCCTGAGCGCCGCCAAGCTCGCCTACCTCGCGCTGCAGCGCGGCGACAACGCCAGTGCCCGCATGTACGTCGAGAAGGGCATGAGCTGGGCCGACAGCGCCAGCCTGCAGGCCATCATGAAGCGCCTGAAGTAACCCGCACCTTCCCTGGCCCCTGTCCTCGGACGGGGGCCTTCTTCTGCCGCGGTCCCCGCTGCGGCGGGCCGCACGGCCATCCAGGATAGGTGAAGGGCGCGTCAGACACCCTTATCCCCGGCAGCGGGCCGCTGCACTACCCTGTGGGCATGACACGGGTGTGGGCAGGGCTGGTACTGGCAGGACTTCTGTGCGGGTGCGTGCCCGCGCCGCTGCAGGCTCAACCGGACGCGCTGCTGAACCTGCGGGCCGACCTGGCCACCCCGGCCGCCCGGCCCGTGACCGGCGAGCAGGGCCTGTACCGTCCGCCGGGGCCGGGAACCCTGCGGGTGCAGGCGGACCGCGCGGCGTTCGTGACCAGCGTGGTCCTGCCGGCCTCGGGGGGCGCGCGGGTGCAGCCAGCCGTGAAGGTCGAGGCGGGCGTGCCGGTCACGGTGGCGCTGCCCGGCACGCTGGGATTCACGCAGGTGTTCACGGTGGCCAGCCTGGCCCCGCTGAACCTGGACGGCGCGGCCGGCGCCCGCAGCGTGAAGGAGCTCTCGCGGGTGGTGCAGGCGGCCGCGACCGGCCTGCCGCGCGGGGCGTACACGGTCGCCACGACCGTCTACCGGGTCGAGCCGCTGGGCACCCTGCGGGTCTCGGCCTTCCCGGCGGGCGCGCAGGTGCGCGTGAATGACCGGCCGGTGGGCCTGGCGCCGGTCACGCTGCCGGACCTGCCGGAAGGGCAGGTGACGGTCAGCGTGACGCTGGGCGGGTACCAGCCGTTCTCGCAGCGTGTCACGGTCCGCGCGGACGCCACGGCCGAGGTCGAGGCGGTCCTGCGGCCCGTGACGGGCACCCTGAGTGTCCGCAGTGACGTGCCGGCGCGGGTGTGGCTGGGGGACTGCGTGCTCGGCGAGACGCCGCTGGACCTGCCCGCACGCCCCGGCGTGCTGCCGCTGAACGTGGTGCCGTTCGACCGCACCCTGAAAGCCCAGAACCTGCTGGTGCGCGTGAACGCCAACCGGGTCACGGCGCTTGTCTGCAGCGTGGCCGGTGAGTTCCGCTGCGAGGTCCGCTGAGCCCCCCGGCCTGAACGGGCGGCCGCGCGGCGGGTCGGTCGGTCGGTGCTCGCGGACCGGTGGCCTCCCGTGTGTTCCCGGACCGGTGGCCTCCCGTGTGTGTTCCCGGACCGGTGGCCTCCCGTGTGTGTTCCCGGACCGGTTGCGCCTGCCGCGCGCCGCCCACGGTTGCAGCGCCGGGTCAGGCGCTACGCTGCCGGCATGACTGCCGAGTCCGCCGCTCCGTTGCTGACGCCCGTGCTGGGTGACCTGTACGCCCTGCAGGTCCCGATTCCGTACCCCATGAAGTACGTGACGGTCCTGATCGACCGCCCACGGGGCGGGCCGGTCACGATGATCGACACGGCGCTCGATACGCCCGAGGCGCGTCAGGCCATCGAGGACGGCCTGGGCGCCCTGGGCCTGCACTGGTCGGACGTGGACCGTGTGATCATCACGCACCACCACCCCGACCACTACGGGCTGGCGGGCGTGGTGGAGGAACGCAGCGGCGCGTCCGTTCACATGCTGGATGTGGAGATCGGGCGTGGGGAACGCTACTGGCACCTGTGGGAGGAGTGGCTGCCCGGCCACCTGAAGCACATGCGTGACCACGGCCTGCCGGCCGAGTCCCTGAACGACATGGGTGCCGACAACCGCCGGGGCCGCGAGCGGGTTCACCCGGCCTCGCGCGTGCAGCCGCTGCGCGAGGGGCAGCACGTCACCCTCTCCGGCCTGGAGTGGGAGGTGCTGTGGCTGCCCGGTCACGCGGACGGGCACCTGGGCCTGTGGAACGAGGAGCAGAGCGTCCTGATCGCCGGGGACGCCATCCTGCCGCGCATCAGTCCGAACGTGGGCCTGTACGCGTACACCCGCCCGGACCCGCTGGGTGACTACCTGCAGACCCTGGGCAAACTGGAGGCCCTGAACCCGGCCCGCGCCGTCGTCGGGCATCACGGGCCGGTCATGGAGGGCGTGCAGGCCCGCGCGCGGGAACTGCGTGACCATCACCACGAGCGGCTGGATTTCATGAAGGCCGAGGCGGCCCGCGAGGCCCGCAGCGCCTACGACCTGTCGCTGGTGATGTTCAACCGCGACCTGAACGTCTCGGGGCGCCGCTTCGCGCTGGCCGAGACGCTCGCGCACGTGGAGCACCTGCGCCTGCTGGGGCAGCTGTACCGCACCTGGAACGAGCCGCGCGGCGTGTGGCTGTACCACGCGTGAGGGTTTCAGGTTGATGGTTGAAGGTAGATAGACCGGGCAAGAGCCATCAACCGGCAACCTTCAACCATTCCCCCTACGGACCGTGGACCCCGTGACCGTCTCGGGTGCGCGTGGGCTCTATACTCCAGCGCATGACGGCCTCCCAGTCAGAGTTGCAGCGGATCATGACTGCGTTGCAAGAGAGCGGTTTGACCGTCGAAGCCGTCGAGGACGGCGCCCTGATCCAGGACGGCGAGACGCGCGTGGCCCTGTTCGCGGAATCCGATCATCAGGGCGGCGTGATCGTGCGTCTGCACCTGGACCTCGACCTGTACGTCGAGGAGGACAGCCTGCCGGACATCCTGATGGGCATGAACCTGATGAACCAGGGGCTGGACTACGGCGCGCTGAACCTCGACCCGGTCGAGCCGGACGAACCGGACGAGGACGCCCCGCTGACCTTCGCGGTGCTGGGCCGCAGCGTGCTGTGGCTGCCGGATCTGGGCGTGGCGGAACTCGACCGGCTGCGCGAACACCTGCGCCGCTTCGAGGCGGAAGTCACGGAGTCCGTCGAACGCACCCTGCACGGCAGCCGCGGCATGAGCGCCTGAGACGGATTCCGTTTGTTTCGTTCACAGATCGGAACACCACCGATCTGTCAACTCCACGTCCGGAACCCGCCTAGCTCCCACTCGCTTCGTTCGGATTGAATGAGCTTTGCAGCTCCTCCAATCGGAGTCCGTATGACCTCCCGCCGACTGTGTGCACGGGCGGCACCGGGCGTGGCCGTCTGTGTCCCTGCCCATGGTGTGGGCCGGACGTGGGGAGTACGCTCGGGAGGTACATTCCACTTCAGGAGCGGCGTCCGTCCGGTCGTCCCTGGCCCCCGTGCCGAGCAGGTCGGGTGGCCCTGTCCCGCAGGCGTGCGTGTCACGCGAAGGTGGTTGCTGTCATGACCCGATTCACCGATGGTCGTCCTGCCGCCGGGTCCCGCCCGGTCCGCCCGGGGCCGATGCCCCTGACCATGCTCAGCCGGGGCCGCGTGTACGGCCTGTTCCGCTCCCTCGGTGACGTGCAGGCCTGCACGGCGCGGCTGGTGAGCCTGGGGCTGGCGGGACAGTCGGTGCAGCTGCTGATGGGCGAGGACGGCGTGGCCGCGCTGGACTGCGACGGCCACCGGCACGGGCTGTGGGCGCGGCTGCTGCGGCTGATGCAGGGCATGACCGACGAACGCGCTCACGTGGAGCGGTACGTGGAGGCGCTCGGCTGGGGTGAGATCCTGCTGAGCGTGGACGTCGCCGGGCAGCCGGGGCAGGTGCCGCAGGTCGCGCAGGCGTTCCGGGACAGCGGGGCGCACTTCGTGAACCACTACGGCCCCTGGGTGGTCGAGTCCCTCAGTGCCTGAACGCGCCGGGTCTCCCCTGGCCGCAACGGAAGGATGGCAGGCGCCCGGGGCCCCGGGCGCCTGCCATCCTCCGCGCCGCTGTTACTGGCGGTCCTGCAGTTGCACGTAGTGCGCGTCGGTGGCGCCGGTGTACACGGCGTCGGGACGCAGCAGGCGGTTGTCACGGGTGTACTCGATCACGCTGGCGCACCAGCCGCTGATGCGGGCCAGCGCGAAGATCGGCGTGAAGAACTCCTTGCGGATGCCCAGGTCGCTGTACACGGTGCCGCTGTAGAAGTCGACGTTCGGGTAGATGCCCTTGGACCCGATGCGGTCCACGACGACCTTCTCGATGGTTTCCAGGATCTGGTAGTAGTTGCTCTTGCCTTCCTTGTTCGCCACCACCTCGGCGTAGTCGCGCAGGACGCGCGAGCGGGGGTCGAAGTACTTGTACACGCGGTGCCCGACGCCCATGATCTTCTCTTTGTTGTCGAGTTTCTTCGTGATGTACCCCTCGGCCTTGTCGGGCGTGCCGACCTCGTCGAGCATGTCCATGACGGCCTCGTTCGCGCCGCCGTGCAGCGGGCCTTTCAGGGCGCCGATGGCGCTGGTCATGCAGGAGTACATGTCCGACAGGGTGCTGCTCGTGGCGATGGCGGTGAAGGTGCTGGCGTTCATGCCGTGGTCGACGTGCAGGACCAGGGCGATGTCGAACAGGCGGGCCTGCTCGGGGGTGGGTTCCTTGCCGGTCAGCATGTACAGGAAGTTCCCGGCGTGCGTGAGGTCCATGCGGGGCGCGACGATCTCCTGACCTTCCTGCGCGCGGTTGATGGCGGCGATGATGGTGGAGAACTGCGCGATCATGCGCGTGGCGATGGCGCGGCGCGCTTCCGGGGTGGTGTCCTCGGCCTGCGGGTCCAGCAGTCCCAGGTACGACACGGCCGTGCGCAGCGCCTGCATGGGGTGAACGCCGCGCGGCATGTCACGGATGACCTGCGCGAGCGCGTCGGGAATGGCGCGGTTGGCCTTCAGGTCCGCGTCGAACGTGGCGAGTTGCGCGGCGGTGGGCAGCTGGCCGTCCAGCAGGGCGAGGGACAGTTCCTCGAAGGTGCTGTTCTCCGCCCACTCCTGAATGGGGATGCCCAGGTGGGTCAGGATGCCTTCGGTCCCGTTGATGAACGTGAGTTTGCTCTCCGTAAAGAGGACGCCTTCGAGCCCTTTGGCGATGTTCGTCATGATGACCGAGGATACCACCCGCCCCCTTGACAGCGGGTTCACGCGACGTTCCCGCCGGGGTGACAGCGGCGCGGCCGGGGCAGGCGACTGGCCCTAGAATGCCCGGTGATGAGTACCGCCGCTGCGCCCGCCCCCACCGTGATTCTCGCCCTGGATACCGCCACGCCCTGGCTGACGCTGGCGCTGCGCTGGCCCGGCGGGGAGCGCGTGGTATCCCGCGAGGTGGGCCGCGCGCACGCCGAACTTCTGCCCGGCGCGGTCGCCGAGCTGTTCGCGGGGGCGGGCCTGCCGCTGCGGGCCGATCTGGTGGTCATCGGGACCGGCCCCGGCTCGTACACGGGCGTGCGGGTCGGCGCGAGCTACGCGCTGGGGCTCGCGCGGGTGTGGGGCGCGGCGGTGCGTGGCGTGAGCACCCTGGAGGCCCTGGTGACCGGGGACGGCCCGCAGGCGGTGTCGATGGACGCCCGCAAGGGCAACGTGTACGGCGCGGCATACGACGTGAGGGCCGGCACGGTCGTGGGGGTGCGCCACGCCCCTGCCAAGCACAGCCTGGAGGACTTCGCGGCCCTGACCGCGCCTCTCCCCCATCACCGCGACCCCGCCCCGGACGGCCTGGCGCTGCTGCGCGCCGGACTGGCTCACGGCGCAGACAGGTGGGAACTGGCGTACCTGTAAAGGGAGCGGCAGGGGAACGGAAGGTCGGCCCCGCTGCCCGGCTGTAACCGGCGTGTGACACCCCGCGCGTAGGCTTGGCGGGTCAGTTCTCAATCCGTTCTCCCGGCGGCCCGCGCCGGAACCCTGGCTGTTCCGGCCCCGGGGTGCGCCGCGCCTTGCTCCTGTGAGGTCCGTCATGAACCGCGCCGCCCTGCTGTGCCTTCCCCTTCTGCTGGCCGCCTGCGCTCAGGCTCCGACTTCTCTCGCGCTGCGTGCGCAGGCGACCGGCACGACAACCACGGGCAGCGCCACCGGGGCCGGCGTGACCCGCGCCTACACGCTGTACACCCCGGCGGCCGGAGCGGGCGCGGCCCGTCCACTGGTGGTCATGCTGCACGGCTGCACGCAGTCCCCGACGGATTTCGCGGCGGGCACCCGCATGAACGACCTCGCGGACACGCAGGGCTTTTTGGTGGTGTACCCGGAACAACCCGTCAGTGCCAACCAGAACAGATGCTGGAACTGGTTCGAACCGGCGCACCAGGCGCGCGGGCAGGGCGAACCGGCCGCAATCCGGGCCGTCGTGGACGCCGTGAAGGGCCAGGGGAACGTGGACGGCGCGCGGGTGTACGTGGCGGGTCTGTCGGCCGGCGCGGCCATGAGCGTGATCCTGGGAGCCACGTACCCGGACGTGTTCAGCGGCGTGGGGGTCGCGTCGGGCCTGGAGTTCAGGGCGGCCACGACCTCCACGGCGGCGTTCACGGCCATGAGCAGCGGCGGCCCGAATCCGGACGCGCAGGGCACGGCGGCGTACACCGCGATGGGCGCGTTCAAGCGGACGGTGCGGACCATCGTGTTCCACGGCAGCAGCGACTCCACGGTGTCCCCCGTGAACGGCGATCAGGTGGCGGCGCAGTGGGTGCAGACGAACGACCTCGCGGACGACGGGCAGGACAACGGGAGTCGCAGCGCGGCGCAGGTCACGACCCGTTCAGGCACGGTCAGTGGCGGCCGGGCGTACAGCGTGAAGTCCTTCGCGGGCGGCGTGGTCGAGCAGTGGTCGGTGACGGGCATGGGGCACGCCTGGAGTGGCGGGAGTACCGCCGGGTCGTACACGGACCCGCGGGGACCGGACGCCAGCGCGGAACTGTGGCGCTTCTTCAGTGCCGGCGGGCCGGGCGGGGGCGGCACGACGCCGGACACGACCGCGCCGGTCCTGAGCGTGTCCCCGGCGCCGGGCACGTACGTGGGACCGCTGACGGTCACGCTGGCCCTGAACGAGCCCGGCACCGTGTACGTCACCACGGACGGCAGCGATCCGGCCAGCAGCGCCTCGCGGGTCGCGCTGGTGGGCGGGGGCAGCGTCACGCTGACGAGCAGCGGCACCGTGCGGGCCTACGGGGTGGACACGGCGGGGAATGCGTCTGCGGCGCAGGCCTCCGCGTACACCCTGACGGCCGCGCCAGATACGTCCGTGTCGTTCAGTTCCGTGGCCTCCCAGGACGGGTACGTGGCGGCGAACACACCGTCCGCCACGACCGGCGGCTACGTGGTGACGTCCGGCGGGATCGGCGTGGGCGACAACGCGGACGCCCCGTGGAAGGGGGTGCTGTCGTTCGACACGTCGAACCTACCGGACGGGGCAACCGTGACCGGCGCGACCCTGACGGTGCGGTACAGCCTCACCCCGAACGGCAATCCCTGGGCGGGCAACGCGGCCCTGGGAGCCGACGTGCGCAGCGGTTGCCTGGGGGCAGGCTGCGCGCTGGGCACCGACGACTTCGCGGCGGCCGTCACGGCGGGGGGCGCGGCCACGTTCACGGCCCCCCCGGGCACGGCGGCCGGCACCACGCTCAGCGCGGCCCTGAACGCGGCGGGCCTCGCGGCGATCAACCGGGTGGGCAGCACGCAGGTGCGCCTCGCCTTCATGGGCGGCACTGCCCGCAGCAACGGCCTGAGCGACTACCTCACGCTGGGCGAGGGCACGCAGGCCACGCTCCATCTCACCTACCGCTGAGGGGGCTGTGGGCTGTGGGAACACAGTGTCCTCCAACCCACAGCCCACGTCCCAGATCCATCCGTTCAGTCGGCGGCGTCGGCCTGCGCGTACTGGAGGCGGTGCAGGCGGGCGTAGTACCCGCCCTTTTCGAGCAGCTGGTGGTGGCTGCCCTGTTCGACGATGCGGCCCTTGCGCATGACCACGATCCGGTCGCAGTGTTCGATGGTGCTGAGGCGGTGGGCGATGATGATGCTGGTGCGGCCCTGCATGACGCGGGTCAGGGCCTGCTGGATGCGCAGTTCGGTTTCGGTGTCGACGTTGGCGGTGGCCTCGTCGAGGACGAGCAGGATGTCCGGGTTCTGGATCAGGGCGCGGGCGAAGGCCAGCAGTTGTTTCTGGCCGGTGGACAGGGTCGCGCCGCGTTCGCGGACCTCGGTCTGGTAGCCGTGTTCGAGGCTCAGGATGTAGTCGTGTACGCCCACGTACCGGCAGGCCTCGATCACGCGTTCGTGGGGAATGTCCGGGTTGTTCAGGGTCAGGTTGCTCTCGATGGTCCCGGCGAACAGGAACACGTCCTGCAGCACGACGCCCACGTGGCGGCGCAGGTCGTGCTGCGCGAGGTCGCGCACGTCGATGCCGTCCACGTTCACGCTGCCGCGCTGCACGTCGTAGAAGCGGCTGACGAGCGCGGTGACGCTGGTCTTGCCGGCGCCGGTCGCGCCGACCAGGGCGACGCTCTCGCCGGGGCGGATGTGCAGGTCGATGCCGCGCAGGATCCAGCGGTCGTCGGTGTCTGGGGTGTCGGCGGTGACGGTCTGGTCGTACGAGAACCACACCTTGCGGAAGTCCACGCTGCCCTCGAAGTTCGCCAGGGTCCGGGCGTCCGGCCTGTCGGTGATGCTCTCCTCGGTGTCCAGCACGCCGAAGATGCGTTCGCTGCTGGCCATGGCCGCCTGGAGGTTGTTGAACACGTCCGCGAGGTCCTGGATGGGCTGGAACAGCTGCTGCGAGAGCTGCACGAACGCGAACAGCGTGCCGACCGTGATGGCCCCGGCAATGGCGCCGCTGGCGTCCACGCCCAGGATCTGCCGGGCCGCGAAGTACAGGATCAGCGCGACGGCCACCTGCCCGAGGACCGCGACGACCGGCATGAACAGCGAGAACCACTTCACGGAGTTCTCGTTGGCGCTCAGCAGGGCGCGGTTGCTCAGGTTGAAGTCCAGGGCGCTGCGGCGTTCGCGGCCGAACAGCTGCACGGTCAGCATGCCCGTGATGTTCTCGTTCAGTTTGCTGTTCACGGTGGCCTGCTGCGTGCGGGTCTCGCGGAACGCGTCGCGCAGGCGGGCGCGGAAGTAGTTGGTGGCCAGGAACAGGACGGGCAGCACCGTGAATGAGATCAGCGCCAGCTGCCAGTTCACGCTGAGCATGATGACCACGTACACGACGATGATGAAGCTGCTCTGGATCAGGCTGACCAGGCCGCCCGTGATGAACTGGTTGATGGCGTCCACGTCGCTGGTGACGCGGGTGATCAGGCGGCCGACCGGGTTCTGGTCGAAGTACGACAGCGGCAGGCGCTGCAACTTGCCGAACACGTCGGCGCGGATGTCGCGCAGCACGTTCTGCCCCAGGTAGCCGATGGCGAGCGTGAAGGCGTACTGCAGGGCGAACTCCACGACCTTCAGGCCCATGTACAGCAGGGCCGCGCCGGTCAGGCCGCGCCGCAGCAGGTCGCGGTCCGTCTCGGTGCGCAGGGCCAGCGGGGACAGGTAGGTGTCGATGGCGTGCCGCTGGATCAGCGCGAACAGCGGCGCGGCCAGCGAGATCAGCAGGGCCAGCAGCACGCCGCCGATCACCAGCGGCAGGTAGGGGCGGACGTAGCGCAGGATGCGGCGGGTCAGCTGGGTGTCGAAGCCTTTCTGGAAGGCGTCGGTGGCGTCGGGGCGGGTCATCGGGTCACCTGTTCGGGGGTGGGGGCGGCTTCCGGCCGGTCGGCGGCCGCCTCGGGGTCGAGGGGAGCGGCGAGATCGCCGGGGGTCTCGTCGTCCGCGTCGAGGTCACTGGCGAGGCGTTGCAGGCGCTCCAGTTGCGCGTAGTGGCCGTTCTGCTCGAGCAGGGCGTCGTGGCTGCCCTGTTCGGTGACGCGGCCGTCCTCGAGGACGACGATCTGGTCGGCGTGGCGCAGGGTGCTGACGCGGTGCGCGATCAGGATGACGGTGCGGCCCCGGCTGATCTCGCGCAGGCCGTCCAGGATGCGGCGTTCGGTCTCGGTATCCACGGCGCTCAGGGAGTCGTCGAGGATCAGGATGCGGGGTTCGCGGACGACGGCGCGGGCGATGGCGGTGCGTTGCCGCTGCCCGCCGCTGAGGGTCACGCCGCGCTCGCCGAGGCTGGTGTCGAAGCCCTGCGGGAAGCCGTCCACGTCCTCGGTCAGGCCGGCGAGGCGGGCGGCCTCGCGCACGCGGGCGGGGTCGGGCTGCTGGGGGATGTCGTCGGGTGGGGGCGCGCCGACGACGCTCACGCCGGTCGGGACGGGCGGCAGGTCGCGGTTGTCCAGGCCGAAGCCGATGTTGTTGGCGATGGTGTCGCTGAACAGGAACGGTTCCTGCGGGACCACGCTGATCGCGTCGCGCAGGGTGCGCAGCGGCATGACGCGCACGTCGTGGCCGTCCACGAGGACGCGGCCGCTGGTGGGGTCCATCGAGCGGGTCAGCAGTTGCCCCAGCACCGTCTTGCCGCTGCCGGTGGGGCCGGTGATGCCCAGGAAGGTCCCGGCGGGCACGTGCAGGTTCACGCCGTTCAGGACGGTCTTGTCGCCGTAGCGCAGGGTGACGTTCTCGAAGGTCACGTCGCCGCGCACGCTGCGCAGCGTGGGGTCGGTGCGGCCCGGTTCGTCGCGCACCAGGGCCTGCGAGTCGAAGATCTCCTTCAGGCGCAGCCAGGAAGCCAGGCCGCGCTGCGTGACGCCGGTGATCCAGCCGACCATCAGCATCGGGAAGGTCAGGCGTTCCAGGGTTCCCACGAACTGCACGAACATGCCGACCGTGAAGGTGCTGTCCGGCGCGAGGATCAGGCGGCCGCCGACGAGCAGGATCAGGCCGAAGGCGAGGCCCAGCAGGAGGCTCATGAAGGACCGCAGCGGGCCGTCCACCTTGGTCAGGGCGATGTTGCGGCGCAGCAGTTCGAGGTTCATGGCGCGGTAGTCGTCGATCTCGCGGTTCTCGATGGCGTAGCCCTTCACGACGCGGGCGCCGCTGAAGTTCTCCTGGGCGCGGGCGGCGATCAGCGAGTTCTGTTCCTGCGCGAGGCGGTGGCGGACGTTGATCTGCCGCGCGAGGTACGTCAGGACGCCCACGATGACCGGCACGATCGCCAGGACGATCAGCGTGAGCTGCCAGCTGAGGCTGAACATGACCGAGAAGGCCGTGATGAAGCCCGAGACGATGTTCACGATCTGCCACGCGCCGAAGCCCAGCATCTCGCGCACGGCGCTCAGGTCGCCGGTCAGGCGGTTCATCAGGTCGCCGGTGCGGGCGCGGTCGTAGTAGGGCTTGTCGAGGCCCTGCAGGTGCGCGAACAGGTCGCGGCGGATCTCGTACTCGGTCTGGCGGGACGCGACGACGATCATGCGGCGCATCAGCAGCATGAAGCTCCCGGCGGTCATGGCGGCGGCCACGATGCCCAGGGCGTACAGGCCGGCGGTGCCGAGCGTGATGCCGGGCGTGGTGGGGTCGGCGTCGACCTGGCCGGTCAGGCCGTCGATGGTCAGCCGGATGAAGTAGTACGGGAGCAGGTTGACCGAGTTGGCGATCACGACGGCGATCAGGCCGATCACGTACTGGCGCTGGTGCAGCCGCAGGTACGGGATCAGGGTGCGGAAACTATCCAAGGGGAACCTCGCGGGTGGGGCGCAGGGAAGCGGGTGCGACGGGCGGACTTTCATGGGACCTTGGCCACCCGCCTCCGGAAGGCTGGTCGGGGCGGCGCGGTCCCGTGCGCGGGTCAGCATACGCCCACCGGCGCAGTGGCAAATGCGCCACATGGCGCATACCGATGACTTGCTCAGGGTTTAGCCAAGACCGGCGGTCCGGGCGGGGCGTGGCGCGTCCGCAGCGCGTCCAGCAGGGCATTGACGCGGTGCCGTGACGGATGTGCACGTGGATGCGCGCGCAGGTGATTGACACCCTCGGGGGTGACTGCTACTATTCACAGCCGGAAGTGAACGCGCCGAAAAGCGCCGCAGCGACCGCACTCAGAGGCCGGAATTCGTTCCAGCGCTTTCGGACAGGAACGGTGCCACCCTAGCTCAACTGGTAGAGCACCCGACTTGTAATCGGAAGGTTGGGAGTTCGATTCTCCTGGGTGGCTCCAAGCGCAAGGGAACACCACACTCCCGGGCGTGCTAGATTCGAGACAGTGGGTATGACAATCTGGGTAGGTGGCCGAGTGGTTAAAGGCGACAGACTGTAAATCTGTTCACGTACGTGTACGGCGGTTCGAATCCGCCCCTGCCCACCACCGAACGCGGGAATAGCTCAGTTGGTAGAGCGTCAGCTTCCCAAGCTGAATGTCGCGAGTTCGAGTCTCGTTTCCCGCTTTTCATAGCGCTTCTGTAGCTCAGTGGCAGAGCACTCCCTTGGTAAGGGAGAGGTCATCGGTTCGAACCCGATCAGAAGCTCCAACAAGTCGGCGCGACCTGCATCCTGTGGGTCGCGTCTTCTCTTCATTCGCCCCGCCGCTGTGAGAACCCTGAGGACAGCCTTCCCGAAGGCACTTTGCGTTTCCGCAGTGGACTTGTACACTGTCAAGGCTTGCCCGCAGCGCGGGCAGTTCCATCCCAGGAGGACACACACATGGCTAAAGGAACGTTTGAACGCACCAAACCCCACGTGAACGTGGGCACCATCGGTCACGTCGACCACGGCAAGACCACCCTCACCGCGGCCATCACCTTCACGGCCGCCGCCTCGGACCCCACCATCGAAAAACTGGCCTACGACCAGATCGACAAGGCCCCCGAGGAAAAAGCCCGCGGTATCACCATCAACACCGCCCACGTCGAGTACAACACCCCCACCCGCCACTACAGCCACGTTGACTGCCCCGGCCACGCCGACTACGTCAAGAACATGATCACCGGAGCCGCCCAGATGGACGGCGCCATCCTGGTGGTCAGCAGCGCCGACGGCCCCATGCCCCAGACCCGCGAGCACATCCTGCTCGCCCGCCAGGTCGGCGTGCCCTACATCGTCGTGTTCATGAACAAGGTCGACATGGTCGACGACGAAGAACTCCTCGAACTCGTCGAAATGGAAGTCCGTGAACTCCTGAGCAAGTACGAGTTCCCCGGCGACGACCTCCCCGTCGTCAAGGGCAGCGCCCTGCAGGCCCTCGAAGCCCTGCAGGCCAACCCCAAGACCGCCCGCGGCGAAGACAAGTGGGTTGACCGCATCTGGGAACTGCTCGACGCGGTGGACAGCTACATCCCCACCCCCGAGCGCGCCACGGACAAGACCTTCCTGATGCCCGTCGAAGACGTGTTCACGATCACCGGGCGCGGCACCGTCGCGACCGGCCGCGTGGAACGTGGCGTGGTGAAGGTCCAGGACGAAGTGGAAATCATCGGTCTGCGCGACACGAAGAAGACCACGGTGACCGGGATCGAAATGCACCGCAAGCTGCTGGACAGCGGCATGGCGGGCGACAACGTGGGCGTGCTGCTGCGCGGCGTGGCGCGTGACGACGTGGAACGCGGTCAGGTGCTGGCGAAGCCCGGCAGCATCAAGCCGCACACGAAGTTCGAAGCGAGCGTGTACGTGCTGAGCAAGGACGAAGGCGGGCGTCACAGCGCGTTCTTCGGCGGGTACCGCCCGCAGTTCTACTTCCGCACGACGGACGTGACGGGCGTGGTGGAACTGCCCGAAGGCGTGGAAATGGTCATGCCCGGCGACAACATCACGTTCGTGGTGGAACTGATCAAGCCGATCGCGATGGAAGAAGGCCTGCGCTTCGCCATCCGCGAAGGTGGCCGCACCGTCGGCGCCGGCGTCGTCGCCAAGGTCATCGAGTAATCGAGACCCGTTGACGAGGGGGGGAGGCCTGCGGGTCTTCCCCCCCTCTGCCTTGCCCCTGCGCCCGGCCCTGCTGCGTGGCGGGGCCGCTTACGTGCCTCCGTGGCGCGGTCCGGTGGCGGGCGTTCACTCCGGGAAGCTGCAGCGGAGAGACAGACGGGGTCCGCACGGTCATGTGGACTCGGAGAGCTCCTCCTCGCTTCTCTCGGATGGAACGGCTTTGTAAGCCATTCAATCGGAGTCCGTATGAGTCCAGCTGCCGGAGCAACGGGACGGAAAAACCTGCGTGTCATCAGTGTTTTTCGGACGGTTGGGCCGGGCGCAGTGGACACCTGACCCTGAACTCTCTATAATTCGAATGTTGCCCGCCAGAAGGCGGGCTTTTACCAGCGGGTCCGGACGCCCACCGCGGCTGAACGACCTCCAGTAGGAACGCTGGGAGCAAACCCCCGGACAGGGGGCTTGCGAAGGAGCAACATCATGGCGAAAGACGGCCCCCGCATCATCGTGAAAATGGAAAGCAGCGCAGGCACCGGCTTCTACTACACGACCACCAAGAACCGCCGCAACACGCAGGCCAAGATGGAACTGCGCAAGTACGACCCCGTCGCCAAGAAGCACGTGGTCTTCAAAGAGAAGAAGGTCTGATCTTCCCCCGCCGGGCGTGACGCCCGTCGTTCCGGGCAGACCGTCTCTCTCTTTGCAGGTGAACGCATGAACTTGATTCAGTACTTCCGTGACTCGCGCGCGGAACTGTCGCGCGTCTCGTGGCCCACCCGCCAGCAGGTGCTGGAAGGCACCCAGGCCGTGGTGATCTTCGTGGCCGCCCTGACCCTCATCGTGTACGTGCTTGACCTGCTGTTCAGCAACCTGATTCGGGCGGTGCTTTGATGGGTATTGAATGGTACGCCGTGCATACCTACGTGGGTCAGGAAGACCGCGTGGAATCGCAACTGATGGACCGCGCCAGCAAACTCGGCATGCGCGGCACCAAGATCTTCCAGGTGCTGCAACCCACCGAGGAAGCCGTGGAACTCCGCGACGGCGGCAAGAAGGAAACCGTGAAACGCAAGCTGTTCCCCGGTTACGTCTTCGTGCAGATGGACGTCGAGGACGACGACGCGCCGGGCGAGCTGGGCGAGTCCTGGGAAGTGGTGCGCGGCACGAACGGCGTGACCGGCTTCGTCGGAACCGCCACGCGCCCCGTCCCGCTCTCTCCCGAGGAAGTGCAGCGTCTGCTGGCCTCGGTGGGTGTCGCGGCGCAGCCGGTCGTCGAGGAAGCGCCCCGCGTCAAGGTGGACTTCAAGGCCGGCGACATGGTGCGCGTCACGGGCGGTCCCTTCGCGGACTTCAGCGGCGTCATCAGCGAGGTCAACATTCCGCAGGCGAAGGTCAAGGTGCTTGTCAGCATCTTCGGCCGTGAAACGCCGGTCGAACTCGACTTCGGTCAGGTCGCCAAGTAAGTCCAGCAGTCTCAGTCAGGACCACGGTCGCCCCGCGCGCCGCACACCTTGGCAAACAGGGTGACCGTGGAGTAAAATCGAAAAGTTGCTGTCAATCCACCCCAGGGTGGACGCGCAGAACTTAGCGTCAGCACCCCGGCCCGCGCCCCCGCGGCCGGCCTGGGGGAGCTAAGGAGGAATGCATGAAAAAAGTCGCAGGTTTAGTCAAACTGCAACTCCCGGCGGGTAAGGCCACTCCGGCCCCCCCCGTGGGTCCCGCGCTCGGTCAGTACGGCGCGAACATCATGGAGTTCACGAAGGCGTTCAACGCGATGACGGCCGACAAGGGTGACGCGATCATCCCCGTCGAGATCACCATCTTCGCCGACCGCTCCTTCACCTTCATCACCAAGACCCCCCCCATGAGCTACCTGATCCGCAAGGCCGCCGGCCTGCAGAAGGGCAGCGCGACCCCCAACAAGGCCAAGGTCGGCAAGCTCAGCTGGGAGCAGGTCCTGGAAATCGCCAAGACCAAGATGCCCGACCTGAACGCCGGCAGCGTCGAAGCCGCCGCGAACACCGTCGCCGGCACCGCCCGCTCCATGGGCGTGACCATCGAGGGGGCCCCGAATGCCTAAGCACGGTAAGCGTTACGAGGCGCTGATCGCCAAGGTGGACCGCAACAAGCAGTACACCATCGACGAGGCCGCCGCCCTGGTCAAGGACATCGCCACCGCGAAGTTCGACGAGACCGTCGAAGTGCACTTCCGCCTCGGCATCGACCCCCGCAAGAGCGACCAGAACGTGCGTGGCACCGTCGCCCTGCCCCACGGCACCGGCCGCACCGTGCGCGTCGCCGTGATCACCAAGGGTGACAACGTGCAGGCCGCCGAAGCCGCCGGCGCCGACGTGGTCGGCAGCGACGAGCTGATCGAGCGCATCGCCGGTGGATTCATGGAGTTCGACGCCGTCGTGGCGACGCCCGACATGATGGCCGCCGTCGGTCAGAAACTCGCGCGTCTGCTCGGGCCGCGCGGCCTGCTGCCCAACCCCAAGAGCGGCACCGTCGGTCCCGACGTGGCCGGCATGGTCAAGAGCCTCAAGGCCGGTCGGATCGAGTTCCGTAACGACAAGACCGGCGTCGTGCACGCGCCCATCGGCAAGGCCAGCTTCGAGCCCGGCAGCCTCAGCGAGAACTACGCCTCGCTGGTCAGCGCTCTGGAAGCCGCCAAGCCGGGAAGCGCCAAGGGCGTGTTCCTGCGCAGCGCCTTCCTGACCACGACCATGGGTCCCAGCATTCCGCTGACCCTGTCGCAGGGCTGAGCAGTCCGGGAACCGCCCGGACCCCCGGCGCGGTTCCCACCCCGCACCACCCAACCGTTGGCACCCCGGTGCAATCCTCGCACCTTATTCCAATCCGTTTCTTTTCAGGCATCCATGACAGCGGGGACCCTTGCCAGGTTTAAACATCCCGCCGAGTTGTCAGGTGACGAGCACTGCACCTGGACTTGTTCCCACCTAGGAGGTACTGCGTGGCGAACGACAAGAACCAGCAGACCCTCAGCAGCCTCAAGGGCAGCCTTACGGGCGTCGACACGTTCTACGTGGTCGACTACCAGGGCCTGACCGCCGGCCAGCTGGGCAAACTGCGTAAAGACATCCGCGAGAAGGGCGGGCAGCTGATTGTTGCCAAGAACACCCTGATCAACCTCGCCCTTCAGGACGGCGGCCGTGACTTTGCCGACGCTCTGAAAGGCCCCAGCGCCATCGTTGTCGCCCAGGAAGACCCCGCCGGGGTCGCCAAGGCCCTCAGCGACGCCGCCAAAGGCAACGACAAGGGCATCCCCGCCGTCAAGGCCGGCTTTGTCGAGGGCAACCGCGTCGACGTGAAAGTCGTCGAGCGTCTGGCCAGCCTGGGCAGCAAGCAGAGCCTGCAGGGCGAGCTGGTGGGCGTGCTCAGCGCGCACCTCAGCAACTTCGTGGGCATCCTCGAAGCGTACAAGACCAAACTCGAAGAACAGGCCTGAACGCCTGAGCGTTCCCCACCGGAACGCCCTTCTTTCCCACTCTCAGCACCACCCACTTCAATTTCGGAGGAACACATCATGGCTTACGACAAACAGGCTCTTATCGACCAGCTCGGCCAGCTCACCATCATGGAACTCGCGGACCTCATCGACGGTCTGAAGGAAACCTGGGGCGTCACCGCCGCCGTCGCCGCTGGCCCCGCCGCCGGCCCCGCCGCTGCCGTTGAAGAGAAGACCGAATTCGACGTCATCCTCGTTGACGCCGGCGCCAGCAAGATCAACGTCATTAAGGAAATCCGCGCCATCACCGGCCTGGGCCTGAAAGAAGCCAAGGACATGAGCGAGAAGGGCGGCGCGCTGAAGGAAGGCATCAGCAAGGACGAAGCCGAGAAGATCAAGGCCCAGCTGGAAGCTGCTGGCGCCCGCGTCGAACTCAAGTAAGTCCCCCCTACCGGGAGTGCAAGACCCCCAGCTGCGGCTGGGGGTTTTTTCGTGCCTGTCGGGCCGGAACAGCGCGGCGTGCCTCCAGGTCATCGGGCGCGCACTGGCCCGCGTGCCCGGCCTCCCGGGCGGCTGCAGTCCGGCGCAACAGGCCGCACGCGGTCCCCGCCGGGCCGGGGCGTGTGCTTCTCATGGACTGCCGTCTGTTTGAACACAGGCAGGACGCCGGGCTGCCAACGCCACGCCCGGCAGTCCGCGCTGCTCCCACGCTGCGGGGCCGCTCTCCAGGGCGCTCCGCTCGGATTGGACGGTTCCGGCAACCCATTCGATCTTCAACCGGACCTCCCCAGTGCCGGCCCGGCGAGGTACAGGGCGTGCAGGCGCACGTCGTCAGGCCAGCCCTGCACCTGAGCCTCGAAACGCGCGCGGTCGGCGGCGTACAGGGCGCGGGTGGCTTCCTCGTAACCGGGCAGGTCGCCCGCCATCACGCCCAGGAAACGGTCGGCGGCCGCCTGTGCCTGCGCGCGGCGTTCGCCGTCCGGGTCGGCCCTGCGGGCCTCGTCGATCAGGCGGCGCAGCGTGGCCGACGCCCCGCCCCGCTGGCGTTCCAGCCACTCCCAGTGGCGGGGCAGCAGCGAGACTTCACGCGAGACGACGCCCAGTTTCGGGCGACCCGGGCCTGTGCGGGGCGTTTCGGGTGCGTGGCGGGCCAGGACCTCATCCAGGGTGCCGCTCAGGTCGAAGTCCACGCTGCGGCCGGTGCGGTCGTCGAAGGTCAGCAGGCCCGCGCGCGGCCCGGCGTGCAGCAGGCTGAGGGTGTCCGCGAGGGGTGCGGTCAGGCGGCGGGTAGGTCCCTCAAAGGTGGTGAAGGTGGGTTCGGTATCCATGTCCGCATTTTACCCGGGCAAATTGCAGGAAGACAATATTATCCGGGTAATAAGAATGGCCTATGCGCGTGCCTGCTGCCGGGCCGCCCGTACCAGTCGCCGGGCAGTGTGACGAATCCGCTGCGTCCCGCCTGTGTGCATGAGGGCCTCCAGCTCAGGCAGAAACGCCTCAGCGTGCCCCTCCCGCTCCAGCCAGTCCAGCGCGGCCTGTTGCCAGAACTCCGCAGGCCAGGTCAGGCCCAGACGGATACTCGAAGCAACCGGGAAAGTGTCCGCCATGGATGGAGGGAGGCCTGCGGCGACCAGTTGGTCTCGCAGATCAGAGTGGAAGGCGCCCCCCTTCGGCAACACCGTGACCAGGAAGACCGGGGTCGAGCCCGTCAACGACGACCACCCGCCTTCCCGCGCGAGGTACACCCACTCGCCCGCCCCGGTCACGCCAACGGGCACGCGGGACTCACTCAGTTCGGTCACCATGACCACGGCCTGCTCCGGTCCCGTCAGGGTGTCCCTCCGAACCGCTTCGTCCAGAGGCCGCAGCCGTCGCGGGCGCTCAGGCGCAGGGTCTCCCCCATCCAGCGCAGGCCCAGCACATCGAACCCGCCGCAGTCCGGGTGGGCGCTGAGCTGGCCGGTCACGACGCGCGGTCCGGTGGCCTGCACGACGGTGGCCCTAAAGGTGAACACATCCAGGGCGTCGAAGGAGCGGGAGCGGGCGGTGACGAGCACGATCGCGTCGGGCTGCGCGGTCCACAGTTCGCCCGGCCAGCTGTTCAGGCGCGCGCCGGTGTCCGGGTTCAGCTGCCACGTCTCGCACGCGGACGCCGCGGTGACGCTGCCCGTGGGGCACAGGCCGACCCACAGCCCCCCCAGCCCCAGCTGCGCGGAATGCCGGGTCAGCCCGGCGGGAATGGGCAGCGTCCAGGTCGTCTGGGCACCATCCAGCCGCCGGATCTGGGCAGGGTGCGGCGGGCTGGGCAGGTCGTACAGGTAGACCGGCGCGGCGATCACTTCAACTCTTTACGTAGTCCGGCGGCCATCTGGAACCATTCGCGTTCCTGGCGTTTGTAGAGGTTCGTGGCGCGGGATTCGGTCCTGGCGATCTGGTCGAGCAGCGCGCGGGCGTCCTCGGTGCGGCCCTGGCGGATCAGGTACGCGGCGTGGCGGGCGCGGGGTTCCTCGGTGGTGGCGCCGGTGATGGCGTCGCGGTAGGTCTGGTCGGCTTCGGGTTTGCCCTGGGCGTCCTGCGCCTGGGCGAGCAGGGTGAGGGTGCGGGTGCGGGTGGCGGCGCTGGTGCGCAGGTCCACGCGGTTCAGTTTCGTTTCGGCGTCGGCCGGGTTGTGGCGGGCGAGGTCCAGTTCGGCGCTGGTGAGCAGCACGACTGGATCGTCGGCGTAGATGCCGCTCAGGAGGGGCGCCAGGGTGGCCTGCGCGTCGTCAGGGCGACCGGCGCGGGCCTGCAGGGCGGCGAGGTCGGCGCGGTTCTGGAGGGTGTCGCTTTCCTGCAACTGTTCCTGGGCCTCGCGGATGCGGGTGTCGAGGGGTTTGAGGGCCTCCACGCCGCGCGCCACGGCTTGCCCGGCCACGCGTGTGCCGCCGCGCAGGCTGGGGATCAGGACCATGAAGGTGTACACGGCGGCGAAGGCCAGTCCGAACAGGCCCCCGAACAGCGCGCCGAACAGCAGCATGACGGTCCAGTACACCTGCTGCCGCGTGACGACCGCGTGGATCAGACCGACGATCGCCAGCAGGCGCAGGAGGTTCAGCACGAAGGGCAGGTAGGGTTGCAGGGCGTCCACGTGTTCATGGTACGGAAGGCGCGGCGGGCACAACCGTCAGTGTGGCTGCGGCGTTCCTTTCATCAGATCCGGTGAAGGCGGGGCGCGCGGCGGGGTGGAGGACCGGATTGATTCGCGCGGGCCGCTGGGGCATACTGCCCGGCATCTGATCCGCCACGCGGCGCTCCAGTGTGCGGCCGCGCCCATTGACCTGTCAGCCCGGCCAGGCCTATACTGTCCTGTGGCCGACCATGATGGGTTGGGTAGGAGTTCTTTGCGGCGAACGGGTCTGCAAAACTAAGTCTTTATTCAGGGAACGCGGGCCCCAGGGGGCTGCGTGTCCCGCCTGCGCCTTTTCCTGCCCCGGAAGGCCCAGCGTGAGACCAGGGTGCGTGCGAGGTGGACATGAGTTTGACCGGTAAAGGACCCCGCATCGAGCGTTTCGGTGACATCGCGGAAGTGATTCCGCTTCCCAACCTGACTGAGATCCAGGTGAACTCCTTCAGGGCGTTCCTGCAGTCCGACAAGGCGCCCGAAGAGCGCGAGAACGTCGGCCTGCAGAGCGCCTTCAAGGAAGTCTTCCCCATCGACGAGACCGAGAAGGGCCGCAGCACCGGTCTGGTGCTGGACTACCTCGAGTACCGTCTGGGTGAGCCCCCCTACACGCCCGAGGAGTGCCGCGAGAAGGACGTCACGTATCAGGCGCCCATGTACGCCAAGCTGCAGCTGATCCACAAGGACAGCGGCCTGATCAAGGAAGACCAGGTGTTCCTGGGCGACCTGCCCCTGATGACCGAGGACGGCTCGTTCGTCATCAACGGCGCCGACCGCGTGATCATCTCGCAGATCCACCGCAGCCCCGGCGTGTACTTCACCTCGTCCTACAAGGGCATCAAGAAGATGTACACCGGCGCGATCATTCCCATGCCCAAGCGCGGCCCCTGGATCGAACTGGAGTTCGCGGGCGGCATCCTGGAAATGAAGGTGAACAAGCGCAAGTTCCCCGTGGCGATGCTGCTGCGCGTCCTGGGTTACGACGACGCCAGCCTCAAGGCGCTGTTCACGGAGTTCGAGCCGGACATGGAACTCCCCGAGGACAAGAGCGCGGGCATGGGTGCCGACGAGGCCCTGCTGCGCCTGTTCACGGTCCTGCGTCCCGGCGATCCGCCCAAGCGCGACAAGGCCATCCAGTACCTGTACGGCCTGCTGGCCGACCCGCGCCGCTACGACCTGGGCGAACCGGGCCGCTTCAAGATGAACACCAAGCTGGGCGTGCAGCGTGAAGAGCGCACCCTGCTGAACTTCCAGGACGGCAAGTTCACGGACGCCGGTCTGGTGGACACCATCCGTTACCTGATGGCGCTGCAGTACGGCCGCGAGACCGTCAGCATGGCCGACGCGGACGGCGTGCTGCACGACGTGCCGGTCGGCGAGGACGACATCGACCACCTCGGCAACCGCCGCGTGCGCACCGTGGGCGAACTGCTCGCCGACCAGCTGCGCGTCGGCATGGGCCGCATGGCGCGTGGCGTGCGCGAGCGCATGCTGCTGGGCAACCCGGACGCCGCGACCCCCACGAAACTCGTGAACAACCGCCCGATCGTGGCGGCCATGCGCGAGTTCTTCGGGCGCAGCCAGCTCAGCCAGTTCAAGGACCAGACCAACCCCCTGTCGGACCTGCGTCACAAGCGCCGCATCTCCGCGCTGGGGCCGGGCGGCCTGACCCGCGAACGCGCCGGCTTCGACGTGCGTGACGTGCACCGTACCCACTACGGCCGCATCTGCCCGATCGAGACGCCGGAAGGCGCGAACATCGGCCTGATCTCCTCGCTGGCCTCCTACGCGAAGGTGAACGACCTGGGCTTCATCGAGGCCCCGTACCGCCGCGTCGAGAACGGCAAGGTCACGGACGACGTCATCTACATGACGGCCGACATCGAGGACCGGTACACCGTCGCGCAGGCGAACAGCCCGCTGAACGAGGACGGCACCTTCAGCGACGAGCGCGTCCTGGCCCGCCGCAAGGGCGATCCGCTGTGGTACACGCCCGAAGAAGTGGACTTCATGGACGTGTCCCCGAAACAGATCGTTTCGATCAACACCAGCCTGATTCCCTTCCTGGAGCACGACGACGCCAACCGCGCGCTGATGGGTTCCAACATGCAGTCGCAGGCCGTGCCGCTCGTGCGTGCCGACAGCCCCGCCGTGGGTACCGGCGTCGAGCGCCGCGTGGTGACCGACAGCGGCACCAGCGTCGTCAGTGACGTGACCGGCCGCGTGACCTACGTGGACGCCCGCGTGATCCAGATCACCCTGACCGAGGACGCCCCGGCGCTGGGCCTGAGCAGCGGCAACGTCCGCACCTTCGAGACCGTGCGCTTCACCCGCAGCAACCAGGGCACCAACCTCGACCAGCACCCCATCGTGGATATCGGTGACATGGTCACGGCCGGTCAGGTCATCGCCGACGGTCCCGCCAGCGACCTCGGCCGCCTCGCACTCGGTCAGAACATCACCATCGCGATCATGCCCTTCGACGGCTTCAACTTCGAAGACGCGATCTGCATCAGCGAGGGTCTGGTCCGCAAGGACTTCTACACCAGCGTGCACATCGAGAAGGACGAGATCGAGGCGCGCGACACCAAGCTCGGGCCCGAGAAGATCACCCGCGACATCCCCGGCCTCAGTGAAGCCGCGCTGCGCGACCTCGACGAGGACGGCATCGTGCGCGTCGGTGCGGAAGTCAAGCCCGGCGACATCCTGGTCGGCAAGACCTCCTTCAAGGGTGAGTCTGAACCCACCCCGGAAGAACGCCTCCTGCGGTCGATCTTCGGTGAGAAGGCCCGCGAGGTGAAGGACACCAGCCTGCGCGTGCAGTCCGGTCAGGGCGGCATCGTCGTGAAGACCGTGCGCTTCCGCCGCGGCGACGAGGGCGTGGACCTCAAGCCCGGCGTGCGCGAGATGGTCCGCGTGTACGTGGCC
Organism: Deinococcus depolymerans; assembly: GCF_039522025.1. Taxonomy (NCBI): domain Bacteria; kingdom Thermotogati; phylum Deinococcota; class Deinococci; order Deinococcales; family Deinococcaceae; genus Deinococcus; species Deinococcus depolymerans. Next base: position 69,630 of record NZ_BAAADB010000001.1, read on the forward strand.
CAGAAGCGCCAGCTGCAGGTGGGCGACAAGGTCGCCAACCGCCACGGGAACAAGGGCGTGGTCTCCAAGATCATGGCCCCCGAGGACATGCCCTACCTGGAAGACGGCACTCCCGTCGACCTCGTGTTCAACCCGCTGGGCGTGCCGTCGCGCATGAACCTCGGGCAGATCCTGGAAACCCACCTGGGTGAAGTGGCCCGCCTGACCGGCCAGAAGTTCGAGACCCCCGTGTTCGACTCGGTGACCGAGGCGACCATCAAGGAAATGCTCGAAGTGGCCGCCGCTGAACGCCTCCAGAAGCGCAAGGACGAGGGCTTCGAACTCGACAAGCGCGAGCAGGAAGTCCTCGACCGAGCCGGCAAGGTCGGCGTCGTGGACGCCCCGAACGGCGATTACGAACGCGCCCAGATGCAGCTGGCCCGCACCGGCAAGAGCGTCCTGTACGACGGCCGCAGCGGCGAGCCCATCAGTGGCCCGGTCGTGGTCGGCACCATGTACGTCATGAAGCTGTACCACATGGTGGAAGACAAGCTGCACGCCCGGTCCACCGGCCCGTACAGCCTCATCACCCAGCAGCCGCTCGGCGGGAAGGCCCAGTTCGGCGGCCAGCGCTTCGGCGAGATGGAAGTGTGGGCGCTCGAGGCGTACGGCGCCGCGCACGTCCTGCAGGAAATGCTCACCATCAAGTCCGACGACATCGATGGCCGCGACGCCGCGTACCAGAGCATCGTCAAGGGTGAGGAAGTCTCGGGCAGCACCATCCCCGAGTCGTTCAAGGTGCTCGTCAAGGAACTCCACTCGCTGGGCCTGGACGTTGAAGTGCTCGACAACGGCGACCGTTCCGTCGACATCTTCGAAGGCATGATGCCCAAGCGCTAAGGCGCACTGACGTGCGCCGCAGATGGCTGAGAGCAGGTGGCCGCTGGCCGAATGCACACCAGCGCAGGCCCGAGTCCCGCTTCTCGCCATCTGCCATGAGCCTTCCGCCTTCTGCCTTCTCCGAAGGAGAATCATGAAAGATTTCAGCAAAGTTCGTATCGCCATCGCCAGCCCGGAGAAGATCCGCGAGTGGTCGTTCGGTGAGGTCGAGAAACCCGAAACCATCAACTACCGCACCCTGAAACCCGAGCGTGAAGGTCTGTTCGACGAGCGCATCTTCGGGCCGCAGAAGGACTACGAGTGCGCCTGCGGGAAGTACAAGCGCCAGCGCTACGAGGGCAAGGTCTGCGAGCGCTGCGGCGTCGAAGTGACCAGCAGCAAGGTCCGCCGCTACCGCATGGGTCACATTGACCTGGCGACGCCCGCCGCGCACATCTGGTACGTCAAGGACACGCCCAGCAAGATCGGTACGCTGCTGGACCTCTCGGCCGGTCAGCTGGAGAAGGTGCTGTACTTCAGCTCCTTCCTGGTCACCACGCCCCGCAACGCCCAGAAGGACGGCCGCCCGCTCAAGCGCGGCGAACTGCTCAGCGACGACGAGTACCGCGAACTGCGCTTCGGTCGCCAGGAAACGTACGCCCTGACCGGCGGCGTGGAAGCCGACATCCGTGACGGCGAGTACGTCACGCGCGGCCAGGTGCTGGGCGGCACGGTCGTCAGCAAGATGGACGGCCTGGCGCAGTACCGCTTCCCGCGCCGCGCGGTCATCGCGTACGCCGAGGAAGTCGAGGCCAGCCTGCCGCTGCCCGCCGACGCGCTCGTCGAGCAGGACGCCTTCCGCGCCGGCGAGATCCTCGCGGAGCTGGAAGCCGACGTGCAGATCACCGCGCCGGTGGACGGCACGGTGTTCCTGCACGAGATGGGCGAGGACAGCGTCATGGTCGAGATCCGCGAGACGGTCGCCGCCGCCGGTGACGACGAGGAAACGGCCGCGCCCATGGGCGAGGTGCTGAGCCGCGTGTACGTCCCGCACGGCATGAACGTGCAGGTCGTGCACGGCGAGATCGTCGAGGCGGGGGCCGTGCTGGCCGACGCCGCGGCGGGAACGCGCCTGCGCGTCAGCCGTGACAGCCGCCTCTCGGCCGTCACCTTCCCCAAGAAGAAGGGCGACGTGCAGGTCACGGCGCACTGGACGCGCCGCGCCGAGTACGGCATCCAGCCGCAGATGCACGTTCTGGTCGGGGACGGCAGCGAGGTCCGCCGTGGTCAGAAGATCATCGGCGCCATCGACAAGGAAGAGGAAGTCATCGCGGAAGCCGACGGCGTCATCACCCTGCACAACCCCGCCAGCATCATCGTCAGCAAGGCCAAGGTGTACACCTACGAGGACGAGCCCCTCGTCGTGAACGGTGACCGCGTCGAGCCCGGCGATGAACTCGCCGACGGTGGCAACCTCAAGAGCGAGATCAGCGGCCGCATCGAGATCGACCTGGTCCGCAAGCAGGTCCGCGTGATCGAGTCGTACGACTTCGAGGCGAAGATGGGCGCCGAGGCCGTCAAGGAACTCCTGGACGACCTGAACCTCGACGAGCTGGAAGTCGAACTGAACGAGATGATGAAGGACTCCAGCCGCCACAAGCGCGCCAAGGCCCGCAAGCGCCTCGAGGTGACCCGTGCGTTCAAGCGCAGCGGCAACCACCCCAGCTGGATGATCCTGAACACCGTGCCCGTCATGCCCCCGGACCTGCGTCCGATGGTGCAGGTGGACGGCGGCCGCTTCGCGACCTCGGACCTGAACGACCTGTACCGCCGCCTGATCAACCGCAACAACCGCCTGAAGAAACTGATGAGCCAGGGCGCGCCGGACATGATCATCCGCAACGAGAAGCGCATGCTTCAGGAAGCGGTGGACGCCCTGATCGACAACGGCCGCCGCGGCAGCCCCGTCACGAACCCCGGTTCTGACCGCAGCCTGCGTTCCCTGACCGACCTGCTCGGCGGGAAACAGGGCCGCTTCCGTCAGAACCTGCTCGGGAAGCGCGTGGACTACTCCGGCCGCAGCGTGATCGTGGTCGGCCCGCAGCTGAAACTGCACCAGTGCGGGGTGCCCAAGCGCATGGCGCTCGAACTGTTCAAGCCGTTCCTGTTCAAGGTGCTTGAGGAGAAGGGCGAGGTCACGAACATCAAGCAGGCCCGCAAGATGCTCGAACGCTACCGCGACACCCGCGACAGCGTCTGGGACGCCCTGGAAGAGGTCATCGAGGACAAGGTCGTGCTGCTCAACCGCGCGCCCACCCTGCACCGACTGGGCATCCAGGCCTTCGAGCCGGTGCTCGTGGAAGGCCAGTCCATCCAGCTGCACCCGCTGGTCTGTGAAGCCTTCAACGCCGACTTCGACGGCGACCAGATGGCCATCCACGTCCCCCTGAGCGCCCAGGCGCAGGCCGAGGCGCGCATCCAGATGCTCAGCGCGCACAACCTGCTGTCCCCCGCGAACGGCGAACCGAACGTCAAGCCCAGCCGCGACATCATCCTGGGGATCTTCACGCTGACCCTGCTGCGCACCGACAACCTCGGCGCCGGCAGCGAGTTCGACAGCGAACAGGACGCCCTGGCCGCCTTCGACGCCGGCAAGATCGCCCTGAACAGCGCCATCAAGGTTGCCGGGAAGGACACCAGCGCCGGCCGCCTGAAGTACGTGTTCAGCAACCCGGACGAGGCGATCATGGCCGTGAACCGCGGCACCATCGATCACCAGGATCACGTGCGCATCCGCCTGAACGGCGTGACGTACGACACCAGCGCGGGCCGCGTGATGTTCCGCCGGATCGTGCAGGAGGCCCTGGGCACCCAGGCCGCCCTGGTCGACACCCTCGTGAACCTGGAAACGGCGTACGAGAAAGACCACCTGAAAGACATGATCATGGCGTGCTTCAAGCACCTGGGGATCGAGGCGACCGCCGGGCTGCTCGACGGCCTGAAGGACGCGGGCTTCAAGCTCTCCACGACCTCCGGCATCACCATCGGCATCGACGACATCGTCATCCCGCCCGCCAAGACCGAGATCCTGGCCGAAGCGGACGCCAAGGTCGCCGAGATCGAGCAGAACTTCGAGTTCGGCTTCATGACCGAAGAAGAGCGCTACAAGCAGGTCGTGCAGCTCTGGAACGACACGAAGGACGAAGTCAAGAACGCCATGTTCGACAACTTCGGCAAGAACTACCCCTTCAACCCCCTGTGGATCATGAGCCTGTCGGGCGCCCGTGGTAACGCGCAGCAGATCACGCAGCTCGCCGGGATGCGCGGCCTGATGGCCCGCCCCGACGGCAGCACCATCGAAGTGCCGATCCGCGCCAGCTTCCGTGAAGGTCTGTCCGTGCTGGAGTACTTCATCTCCACCCACGGCGCCCGTAAGGGCGGGGCGGACACCGCGCTGCGTACCGCCGACTCCGGCTACCTGACCCGTAAACTGGTCGACGTGGCCCACGAGGTCGTCGTGCGCGACGTGGACTGCGGCACCACCGACTACACCGCCATCCCCCTGGGCGCCGTGGACGAGCGCACCGGCGAGTGGCGCACCCGCAAGGCCAGCGAGATCGAGACCAGCATCTACGGCCGCACCCTGACCGACAGCGTCGAACTCGAAGGCCGCACCCTGGAAGCCGGCGAGATGCTGTCCCTGGAAGACGTCAAGGCCATCACGAAGAGCGCCAAGACCCTCCAGAGCGTGTTCGTGCGCACCCCGCTGAACTGCCGCGTCAAGAGCGGCGTGTGCCAGAAGTGCTACGGCTACGACCTCTCGCAGGCCAAGCCCGTCTCCATGGGTGAAGCGGTCGGCGTCGTCGCCGCCGAATCCATCGGCGAGCCCGGCACGCAGCTCACCATGCGTACCTTCCACACCGGTGGGGTCGCCGGCAGCGGCGGCGGGGACATCACCATGGGTCTGCCCCGCGTGATCGAACTGTTCGAGGCCCGCAAGCCCAAGACCAGCGCGGCCGTCGCGGACCGTGACGGCACCGTGCGCATCGAGGAAGAGGAAGAGCGTTACCTCGTACGCATCGAGGCCGACGACGACCAGTACTCCAGCAAGACCGCCACCAAGATCGGCAAGAGCCTGCGCATGATCGTCAAGGACGGCGACCGCGTCGAGGCCGGCCAGCCCCTGACGCGCGGCGCGATCAACCCGCACGACCTGCTGCTGTACAAGGACACCGACGCCGCCCAGCGTTACCTGGTGGAAGAGGTGCAGCGCGTGTACCGCAGCCAGGGCGTGAAGGTCCACGACAAGCACATCGAAGTGATCGTGCGCCAGATGCTCCGCTGGGTCGAGATCACCGACGGCGGCGACACCGAACTGCTCGAAGGGCAGACCGTGGAACGCTGGGAAGTCGACCAGGCCAACGACCTGCTCGAGGAAGGCCAGACCCCCAGCTCCTGGAAGCCCGTGCTGCTGGGCATCACCAAGAGCAGCCTGACCACCAAGAGCTGGCTGTCCGCCGCGAGCTTCCAGCACACCACGCACGTCCTGACGGAAGCCAGCATGAAGGGCCAGGTCGACGACCTGATCGGCCTGAAGGAGAACGTCATCCTCGGGAAACTGATTCCCGCCGGGACCGGCCTTCAGACCGTCCGCGACATGCAGGTCGCCGACGACCGCACGCTCGAGAAGTACGGCGAGAACAACACCAGCAGCGACTCCGTCACCGGGGACCGCAGCTACGACGACACCCGCCCGGGCGTCGTGAACGACAACGTCACGTACACCAACTGAAGCTGACGAACGTCCAGCAGCGGACCCCCACCTGGAAACGGGTGGGGGTCTTCCTGTGGCGCGCGGGGCTGTGATGCGCTGGGCTTCAGCCGGGGGTGACGGTCACGGTCACGTCCTGCCCTTCCTGCAGCGCCTCGGCGCGGCGCACGGCGGCCTTGACCGGCAGCAGGTACCCGCCGTCCTTCGGGAAGATGGCCGTGCGGAAGGTCGTCCCGCCCACCCGCGCGTGGCAGGGAATCATGCCCCAGCCGTACGTGACCAGCCGCGCCGCGTCCCGCAGGTCCGGCACCAGGTCGTCCGGCACGCGCAGAAAGTGGTGTGGGGCCGGGCCGCGCCACTGGAACAGGGTCGCCGTGAACGTCAGGGACATGCGGGTAGCGTAGCGGGTCCGGCGGCGGTCGTTACACGGACGCCGTCTGTTTCGTTCCCACCCTGCGGAGCAGCTCTCCGAGTCGCTCTGCTCGGATTGAATGGTTTTGCGAGCCTTTCAACGGTAGTTGGCTGGAACTATGCCCGACAGGGAACGCCTTGAGGCCGTGACAGCCACGCTCGCAGCGTCCAAACGCGATCGGTCAGCCCAATCGCCATCGCCGGTGTGCGCTGGAGG
>NZ_BAAADB010000002.1 GCF_039522025.1 Deinococcus depolymerans
GTGCGAGGCATAGTCACTTCGCATCAAGGCCCATGAGACCGGGGAATTTCAAGCCCCTGCCTCCTGGGCCTTCGTGCTAGTCGCTGTTCTCTCGCCCGTGGAAACTCTTGGTTAACGAAACAAACGGAATCCGTATCATACGGACTCCGATTGAATGGCTTACAAAGCCGTTCAATCCGAGCGAAGCGAGTGGGAGAAAACCGGGTTCCGATCTGTTAACGAAACAAACGGCAGTCCGTATCAGGTGTCCAGCTCACTGCTGGACGATCTGACCGTCCCGCGTGACGATCAGCTGCGCCGGGTGCTCCGAATCCAGCGTCACAGGCCGAGACTGACCGCGTGCCTGTCCGCGCACGCTCACCTCGGCCCGCGTGACGCCGTCCGGCAGCGGCACCCGCCACGACTCGTGCGGCCACAGCGACGCCCGTTCCAGGCACTTGCCGCCCGGCAGGCACACCTGGAGCCGCCACACGACCCCGCCCGACCGGTTGGCGATGCGCAGACCCCCGTCCTCCCCGAAGAACGCCTGCCCCCACCCGCCCAGCGTCACGGCGGCCAGCAGCACGGCCAGGGTCGCGGGAACCACGCTGAACCGTCCGCGCGCCGGTGCAGCAGGGGAGGGCAGGTGGGTGCTCATGCCTTCCAGCCTGTCAGGTGTTCTTCTGCCGCGCGTCAGCCATTCGGACGATCCCCGGCCGGCTCCCCCTCCCCGTCCGTATCCGCGGAACGCACGCGCAGCGGAAAGACACCCGTGAACAGGCGCGGCCACGCCAGCCGCGCCGCGCCCAGCTCCAGCTGCCAGCCGCGCCCCGCGAAGTGCCGCTCCCACAGGGCCAGCGCCCGCGGGGTCATCAGTTCCGGGAGCCGCCGGTCCGCCTCCGCCAGCTGCTCACCCAGATCGAAGGGACTGGGGTTGCGCAGCTCGGCGCGCAGCACCGCCCGCACCTCCCCCTGGTACAGCACGTCGTCCACCATCCGCGCAAACAGCGTCCCGGCGTGCCCGGCCCGGTCCGTGACGAGCGCCGCCAGCTTCCCGGACGCCACCGCCGAGCCCAGCGTGTTCCCGGCCGTGTTCCACGCGCTGAACCCCGCCAGATCCGCCAGCGGCAACCCCTGCAGCAGCGTCCACAGCCGCGCCTCGGCCCCGTTCGGGTACGCGATGTCCGCCACACTCACCGCCCGACCGGCCCGCAGGTCAGCCCGCACGGCGTCCACGAAGGCCGGCAGGTGCCGGTGCGGGGTGTCCACCGTCCCGAAATCCGGCTGCCGGTGCGCCTGCCGCACCCCCGGCGTGTTCACCGCCAGCACGAACGCCGCCTCCGCCGGACTGTCCGCCAGCACGCACCCGGCCGCCCGCAGGTGCGCGCGCACCAGTTCCCCCGCCGGGCGGTCCTCGTACAGCAGCTCCGCGCCCGCCCCGCCCACGCCGCTGTAGCGCACCCACACCGGCACCGTCTCCGGGCGCAGCGCGCGGGCCAGCAGCGCGCACGGCACCTCGTCCGCGCCCGGGTACACGTCCAGCCGTTCCCACACGCCCAGTTCGTCCGCGCGCGCCTCCAGCATCCGCCGGTCGAGGGCCGCCAGCCCGTACGGCGTGGTGTCGTCCAGCGTCAGGCACAGGTGCGCCAGCGTCCCGTCGGCCAGCAGGTCCAGCGCCGCCAGGTGCAGCGCCCGGTTCCGCTCGCGCGTGCCCACCCAGTCGGCCAGCACCTCCGCTGGCACGGCCGCCCGCGCCGCCTCCAGCGCCTCCCGGTGCGCCTCGCCGTGCCGGGCATGCCGGTCGAACGCGTCACTGAACGCCCGCAGCTCCCGCCCCCACTGCCCGTAGTACGCCTTCTCCTCGTGCGGATCGTTGTCATGCGCGACCCGCACGATCACCCCGAACGCGTAGATCCGCAGCGCCGGATTCACCGCCCGCACCTCCCGCAACACCGCCAGCCGCGCCAGCGCCACGTCCAGGCCGTCCGTCACGCGCCGCGCCGGAATCATGCCGCCCAGGCACAACGTCTCCAGGCACACGATCAGTGCGTCCGCCCCGGCCGCCCGTTCCAGCAGCCACGTTCGCAGCGCGCCGGTATCGCCCGGCGTGAAGAACGCCGGAAGTGCCCGCGCGGGTGGGACGTCCACGGCCGCACCCGTCATGCGGCCCAGCCCGACCGGCAGGTCCAGCGTGGGAGGGCGGGTGTCCGGCGGGATCAGCAGCACGCGGGTGGTCGTCATGCCCGGCAGGGTAGAGCATTCCGGGCAGGCGGCCCCCCGCACCTGTCCGCCCGGAATCCCTGCCCGTGCCCACGCCCGTCCGTCCGTTTCGCTTCTCCTGCGCGGGGCAGCTCTCCGAGTCGCAACCGCCCGTTTCGTTCACAGATCGGACCACCACCGATCGGTCAACGCCACGTCCGGAACCCGCCCAGCTCCTGCTCGCTCTGCTCCGCAGCTCTCCGAGTCCGTATCAGGTCTGCAGGGGTTTCGGGCGGGTGTCCTTCCAGATGCCGCGGCTGCCTGCCTGCACCGCCCCGGCAGGCCTCACGCCCCGGGACGCCGGCGGGCGCAGCGCAGGTCCGCGTGGAACGCCCATCTCAGCGGTACCTGCTGACGAAGGACGCGACATTCAGCATGCCGCCGCCCAGCTTGCCCTGGAACAGCGGGTCCGGGACCGGCGCGGCCGACGACCGCAGGTTCAGCGCCAGACTGGACGGATTCAGGGTGGCCGCGCGGGTCGACAGGGCCAGCGCCACCGCCCCCGACACGGCCGGCGCGGAGAACGACGTGCCCGACGCGTACGCCAGGCGGCTGTCCGGGTAACTGGTGATCACGCCCTCGCCGGGCGCCACGAGCGTCATGCCCGTCGCGTAGTTCGAGAAGCTCGACTTCTTCCCCGCCAGGGTCGCGCTTCCCACCGCGACCAGGCCGCTGCTGGCCGTGAAGCGGCCGGTGGTCAGGGTCTGCGCCGGGTACACCATGCCCTCCTTGCCGGCGTTCCCGGAGGAGTTCACCACCACCACACCCCGCGCCGTGGCAGCCGCCACGGCCACGTTCAGCGCCTCCGAGTCGGTATCGGACCCCAGCGACAGGTTGATGACCTGCGCGCCCGCCGCCACGGCCCGGTCGATCGCCTGGATGATCCGGGACGTCATGCCGCGCCCCTGCGGATTCAGGACGCGCAGCGGCAGCAGCTGCGCGTTCGGGGCGATCTGCAGCACGATGCCGCCGACGGCCGTGCCGTGCCCGTAGCGGCCCAGCCCCTGCAGCGGCAGCATCTCGTGCGGAGCGGCGTCCCGGTCCACGTAATCCCAGGCGTTCACGCTGTCCACGTGATCGCGGATCAGCGGGTGCGTGGAATCCAGGCCGGTATCCAGGACCGCGACCTTCACGCCGCTCCCGAGTTCCGGAATGAGCTGCTGCGCCGCCGGGAGGTTCAGGGCGTTCCAGTAGGTCTGAACGTTCCCCCAGTCCCTGGAACCCAGGAAGGACTCCCCGCCCGCCCAGTTGGTCGCGCCGCCCGCCCAGTTGGTGCCGCCACTGGCCCAGTTGACGTTACTGAGCCCGCTGGCCAGCCCCTCGGCCTGCGAGACCTGAAGGACATCCAGCTCCGCGTCGGGTTCGACGCTGCCCAGCGTGACACCCAGGGCGCGCAGGGACTGGGTGTCCAGGCTGGCGGTCCGCAGGGTGGCCGGGACCGACAGGACAGCGCTGCCCCGCTCCGGGTGGAAGGTCACGAGCTGCGCGCCGGGCAGTGCGCCCAGCAGCGTCTCCGCCGTCATTTCCGGCGGGACGCGCACCGTGACGAGTTGACCGCCGCTGCGCAGCGCCGCGGGCGCCGGCAGGGTCGCCGCGGGCTGCGGCAGGCGTCCGCAGGAGGCCAGCGACAGCGCGGCCGCCAGCAGGGCCAGTCGGGACAGGAGGGTGGGGGCAGTCTTCATGGGGCCTCCTCCGGCCCCCTCATGGCGCCTGCTGAACGGCAGGTGGGACCGGACTGTCCACCCAGTCTGGGCGTTCATTGTGACGCCCCCGCAACCGCCCGCTGACCCCGTTCAGGCCCCCTGCCGGGGGCAATCCTGACCGGGCATGACCGGCCGGCGGGAACGGGACGTTAAATATTACTGGCGCCGGGAGCCCGGCAGCAGGGGGCGGAGCGGCGCTGCCGGGCGCACCCGCCCGGATGGACCGGTGGCCGCGCAGCCTTCAACCGGCGTGCCGCGCGGCCCACCATTCAACCCGGGTCCGTGTCATACGGACTGCCGTTTGTTTCGTTCACAGATCGGAGCGCCGCCGATCTGTCAACTCCACGTCCGGAGGGGCGCCCAGCTCCTCCTCTGCGGAGCGGCTCTCCGAGTCGCATCCGCTCGGATTGAACCGCTTTGTCAGCCATTCAACCCGGGTCCGTTTCAGTCGCCGGCACCCTCGGGCAGCACGCACACCCGGTTCCTGCCGGAACGTTTCGCGCGGTACAGCTGCTCGTCGGCCAGGGACACCAGCCGCTCATGGTTCGGCACCCGCGGGTTGGTGGCGACGCCCATCGAGAGGGTCACGCTCAGCGCCGGGTGAATCTGGGACCAGTCGTAGGAGTTCACCAGTTCCCGGACCCGCTCGCAGATCCGCTGCCCGTGCTCGGTCGTGGTGTTCGGGAACACGAACAGGAACTCCTCGCCCCCGTACCGGCCCACGCTGTCCGACGGCCGAACCGCGCTCTGGAACAGCGCCGCGACCGTCCGCAGCACCTGATCACCCACCAGGTGCGAGAACTGGTCGTTCACCTGCTTGAAATGGTCGATGTCGGCCATCGCCACGCACAGCGGCGCGTGCGTCAGGCGTCCGTGCAGGAACTCGTGCTGCAACACGCCCTCCACGTGCCGCCGGTTGAACAGCCCGGTCAGGCCGTCCTCGGACAGCTGCCGTTCCAGCAGACGCGACTGCTCTTCGAGCATGTTCACCAGCCCGCTCTTCTCGGTGTTCACGCGTTCCAGCGCCTCGTTGGCGGTGGCCAGCTCGATGGTTCGCAGGCGGTAGATCTGCGCCTCGGACTTCACGCGTTCCACCTCCAGCTGGGTCATCAGTGCCCGGGTCTTGAGCGCGGACGCCAGGTCGTGAATCTCCCGTTCCACGTCATGATGCCGGCGGTACAGGTCCAGCGCCGTCTGCGGGTCGCCCTCGGCGGCGCTCAGTTCGGACAGCTGAAGGAACGTCTGCATGATGATGTCCCGCGCGCTGATCGGCCCGGCCAGTTCCAGCGCCCGGCCGTAACAGGCGCGCGCCTCCGTGAACTGCCCGTCACGGTGCAGCAGGCGGCCCAGCTCGAAGTGATGTCCGGCCTCCTGCAGGGTCAGGTCGTGCTGCTGGGCTTCCTCGATCGCCTGCCGGACCAGGCGGATGCCGCGCGGCATGTCTCCGAGCTGCGCGGTGGCCCGCCCGAATGTCGTGCGGGCGTTGTTCATGACCGCCACGTTCCCGGCCTGCTCGGCGTACAGCAGCGCGGCCTGCGCGCACTCGGCGGCCAGTTCAGGGTCGCCCAGGTCGAAGGCGACGGTCGCCTGCATGCTGGTCGCGAAGGCCAGCCCGCTCACGTGATCCAGGGACCGGTACAGTTTCAGGCCCTCCTGCACGAGTTCCATGGCCTTGTGAAGGTCGCGGGCGTGGTAGTAGAGGTTCGAGAGGTTGTGCAGGGCGTGTGCCTCGCGCAGGTGGTCGCGTGCCTCGCGGGCGATGCGCAGCACCACGGCGAGATGATCGGCCGCCCGGTCGTACTCCTGCAGGTTCGAGTACACGGCCGCCATGAAGTTCGCGCAGTCCGCCTGCAGCGCCCGGTCGTCACACAGGATGCCGGTGTCCATGCCCTGCGAGAGGTGCGAGAGTGCGTCCTCGTACGCGCCCGCCATGAAGCAGTAGAAGCCGCTGGTGCGCTGCGCCCGGCCCAGCGTCAGGTCGTCGCCGCTGCGGCGCGCGAGTTCCAGGGCGCGCGGCGCGATCAACGCTCCCCGTTTCGGGTCGCTCTGCCGCAGGTTCCAGGCCTGTTCAGTCAGTGCCTGCGCCTCGTCGCGCGCCGCCACGTCCAGCTGGGGGCTGGGTGGGGCCGGGTGCAGGTCCGGATGCATGCGCGGCGCGAGCAGCGGTTGCAGGGTCGGCTGGTTGCTGGTCACCATCCGCACCAGCCGCTCGACGATGTCCGGGTCGAACTGCGTGCCGCTGCCGCGCTGCATCTCCTCGAGCGCCTCCGGGACGGTCCAGGCTTCCTTGTACGGCCGTTCGGAGGTCAGGGCGTCGAACACGTCCGCGACCGCCACGATCCGGCCCGAGATGGGAATGCCGCTGCCACGCAGGCCGCGCGGGTAGCCGCGCCCGTCCCAGCGTTCGTGGTGGGTGCGGGCGATCTCCTCGGCCATGCGCAGCAGCCGGGAGGTGCTGCCCTCCAGGACCTTCGCGCCGATCACCGTGTGCAGCTTCATGCGCTCGAACTCATCCGGCGTGTACGGACTGGTCTTGAGCAGGATGTCGTCCCCGACGCCGATCTTCCCGATGTCGTGCAGGCGCGCCGCCCAGCGGATCAGGTCCACCTCCTCGGGCGGCAGACCCAGCATCTGCGCGAGTTGCGCGCTGAGCTCCCCGACCCGGCGGGTGTGCTGCCCGGTGCGGTCGTCGCGGTACTCGGCTGCCATGCCCAGGCGGGTGACGATCTCGATCTGCACGGCCTCCAGCTCGGCGGTGCGGACCCGCACGGTCTCCTCGGCCTGCAGCCGCGCCTGCTGGGCGGCCTCGGTCAGCTGCCGGTAGGTGTCGGCCTCGCGCCGGGCGCGTTCCGCCTCGAACTGACTGCGCAGTGACTGCACCTGCCGCTCGCTGTCCTCGCTGAACACCTGCCGTTCCAGTTCCCGCAGGTCCCGCAGGAACGGGTAGGCCCGCGCGGGCTGCCCGGCCGCCTCCAGTCCCTCGACCAGCGCGGTCAGGATCGTCCGGACCGAGGCGTTCAGGTGATGGCCCCGCGCCTCCGCGAGGGCGGCACTCAGCTGGGCGAGCGCGCCGTCCGTGTCGGCGCGGCTGAACGCGGCGCGGCCCAGGCTGAGCAGGGCGTTCACCCGGCCCTGAACGTCCCCGGTATCGACCGCCCAGTACAGCGATTGACTGAACATGCCGGTCGCCTGCTCCGGCTGCCCCAACTCCAGGTACACCTGCCCGAGGTTGTCGAACAGGTCGATCAGGTGCTGCGTCTCGCCGTGCGCCCGCGCCAGCTCGATGGCGCCGCGCAGGGTCTCCTCGGCCAGGGCCGTCTCGCGCAGGTCCTTGTGGACCAGCCCCAGGATGCCCAGCGCCGCGAGTTCCGTCTGCCGGTCCCCGCAGCGGCGCGCGACCTCCAGGCCCGGGTTCAGGAAGGTCAGCGCGTGGGCCGGTTCTCCCATCAGCAGGAACGAGTGCGCGATGTTCACGTTGCACGCGCCCCGCAGTTCGAGCGGCAGTTCCTGGTACTGCTCGCACAGCTGCTGGCACCCGTGCAGGGCGGCCAGCGCGTCGGCGTGCGCGCCCAGGTTGGCGTGCAGCATCCCGATGTTGTTCAGGCAGTGCGCCTGCCCGGCGCGGTCGCCCCGCCGGGCCCGCAGGTCCAGTTCCCGCTGCTGGCACTCCACGGCCAGCCTGAGCTGCCCGCTGCGCTGCGCGGCCAGCGCCATCAGGCTCAGCGCCTCGATCTCGGCCTCCTCATGCTCGGCGGCGCGGGCGGCGTTCACGTAATCCCCGGCGGCAGACAGCAGCCGCGCGGCCGCGTCGGGCGTGGCATGCGCCAGGAGCGTCTCGCAGTGCGCGGCGTGCCAGGTCAGGTCGGTCGGCCCGGCCGGGTGGGCGGGAACGCCGTTGGGCCTATCCATCGGCCGGCCGGTGCGTTGCCGCAGGGGGGAAGGGGGGACGGGCGGGCGGGGCGGCGCTCAGGCGGTCCAGCGCCAGCCGCAGCAGGTCCGAGCTGTCCTGGGCGTCGTCCGGGCACACGACCAGCGACGTGTACAGGTCCAGCGGGACGGGCGCGCTGCGGCGCAGCTCCGCGAGGGCCAGACCGCTGCGCTCCTGCCAGCCGCGCAGCGCCGCGGGCTGCCCGGCCGGCGGGAGGCGCAGCAGCAGCGCGAAGGTCGCGCCGTTCAGGCGGTAGGCGCGGTCCTCGCGGCGGGTCGCGCCGCCCAGCGTCCGGGCCAGCCTGGAGATCAGGTCGTTCCCGCCCGCGTACCCGGCCGTGGCATTCAGGTACCGGATGTTCCCCAGGTCCACCAGCGCCACCGCGAAGGCCGTGCCGTGACGGGCGGCGTAGGCCACCTCGGTACTCAAGTCGCCCAGGAACGCCTGCCGGTTGCCCAGCCCGGTGGACTCGTCCGTCAGGGCCGAGCGTTCCAGCGCACTGACCAGCACGCTCTGCGCCAGGGCCAGGGCCACGCAGCGGGCCGCCACGACCAGCAGGGTGCTCGCCTCCCGCGGCGTTTCGGTTTCCCGGCCGGTCCCGGCCGGTACGTCTGTCGCCCGCGGCAGCAGCGTGAAGGGCCGCAGCGTGAGCACCTGCCCGGCCGCCTCGACGCGCAGGGCCGCGTCGGCCGGACCGCCGGCCGGACATGGAACGGGCAGGCCGGTCCGGTGCAGGCACGCGGCGGGGGGGGCGGCCGGCGACGGGTACCAGGCGGCGCAGGCGTCGGCGCGGGCCAGTTCGGCCAGCAGGGGCAGGCTGGCGCCCAGGATGGCCGGCACGCTGCGGGCGTCCTCCAGCGCGTGCGTCAGGTGCAGCAGGGCCTCGCTGTCCTGGCGCGCCTGCAGGGCCTGGCGTTGCAGGGTCTCGACCTGCCGGGTCAGGGCCGCCCAGGCGTCCGCGCCTGCGTCCGGGTGCGGGGGGGCCATGCCGGGCAGCGTGTCCGGCGGGGCGCAGCGGTACCCGGCGCCGCGCACCGTCTCGATGCGGCTGCCCGGCACCTTGCGGCGCACGCGGTTCACGTAGGCGTCCACGACCCGTTCGTCCCCGCCGAAGGCCAGTCCCCAGATGCGTTCCAGAATCTCGGAGCGGGAGTACAGCCGGCCGGGCTGGCCGCTCAGCAGGTCGAACAGCGCCAGTTCACGCGCCGTGAGGGACGGGGATTCGGTGCGGTGGTCCGCCGCGGGCCCCGCCGGGCCCGGCTCCGGGAACGGGTCCGCTGCAGACGCACCCTGCCGGTACGGGTGGTTCATACCTGGGCATGATTCCAGAAGCCCGCTTACAGAAACCTCTCATCCTGAATCCCGGTCAGTTCCTTCGGTCAGGAACGCCAGCGTCGCGTCCCGCATGAACCGGCTCGTGTAGTGGCCTACCCCCGCGAAGGTCTGCTCCTGGAACAGGTCGGGCCGCCCGGCGAACGCCGCCCGGTACGCCGCGGCCGTGGGCGCATGATGCGCCGCCAGGGGAAAGGTCGGGTCGGCCTCACCGCTCGCCAGCAGCAGCGGCGTGACCGGCAACTCTGCCACGTGCGTCACCGGCCGGTGGGCGTCCAGGAAGGCCTGCAGGTGCGGCGCGCGGACCTCCGGCTCCTGCCACACGCCGGACGTGATCAGCGCCGCCGTCCGCGCCACCGGGAAGCCCGCGTCCGGCAGCGTGCGCCGCAGCGTCTGCACCACGTACCCGCCCATGCTGGACCCCACCAGCCACAGCGGCGCGCTCCTGAAATCTGGCCCGAATTCCGCGCTGAACTCTGCGTGCAGCGCCTCCAGGAGGGCCGGAGCCTCGGCCACCGTGCGGCGCACGCTCTCCCACACGTACTCGCGGGCATTCAGACCCGGTGGGGTGTCGCCCTGCCGCTCGCCGTGCAGCGCCGCGTCCGGCAGCAGCACCGCCGCGCCGCTCCCTCCCGCACGGCCCGCCGCCAGGGCCGCGTACACGCCCAGCTTGCCCTCCTTGGCCGCCCAGGCCCCGTGATACACCACGCACACCGCCGTGACCGCCTGACCCTCGGGCGGCAGTTCCAGCAGGCACGGCACGCCCGCCAGGACCCGGCGCACCACCCGGTACGGCCGCCCCCCGGCCAGCGGGGCCGCGTGCGGGTCGCCCGGGTCGAACGCGCGGGTCACGCGCCCACCCGGACCGCCGGACCATCCGGGCACGTGGCCCACACGTCCGGGTTGCGCAGCGCCGCCCAGTCCCCGAAGCCCAGACCCAGCGCCAGGGCCAGCAGGTTCCCGTGCGTGACCACGACCGTCACGCCTGCCGGGTCGCGCGCATCCGCCAGAGCCGCCTGAATGCGGGCGCGGGCCGCCGCGCCGGACTCGCCGCCCGGCAGGCACAGGGTGTCGTCTGCAAAACTCTCCCGCAGCCGCTCGCGCCAGTCGGCGCGGGATGCGCCGCTCAGGACCCGCTCGGTCAGGCGCTCATCCGTCGTGACGGGCAGCCCCAGCCGATCTGCCAGCGGACGCGCCGTCGCCGCCGCCCGCACCCACGGACTGCTGACGACCCGCGTGACGCCCAGCCCGGCCAGCGAACTGGCCAGGGCCTGCGCCGCCGCCTCACCGTCCGGGGTCAGCGGGGCGTGCGGTTCCTGCCCGGTCGCCCGCGCATGCCGCACCAGCAGCAGCGTTCCCGGCTTCACTTCAGGGCTGCCCGTCATACGTTCCCTCCCCGCGCGCGCATCTCGGCCCGCAGGGCCTGCACGTCCACCGCCCGCACCTGCCCCGCGTGATCCCGCGCCGCCCAGGCCGCCGCGATCCCGGCCGCCTCGCCCATCGTGTGGCAGTTCTGCTGCACGCGAATCGCGGACTGCGCCTCGAAGGTACTGCTCGCCGCGCGGCCCGGCACGAGCAGGTTCACCACGCCGCGCGGCACCAGCGCCCGGAACGGAATCTCGTGGTACGCGTCCGGCGCGAAGTACGGCGCGCTGCCCTCCCGCTCGTGCAGCAGCCGCGCGCCCCCCTTCACCGAGTGGATGTCCACCGGGTAGTGATTCCGGCAGATGGAATCCTCGAAGCGCGCGCAGTCCAGAATGTCCGTCACGCCCAGCGTGTACTCGCCCTCGATGCGCCGCGTCTCACGTACGCCCACCATCGGCGCGACCACCCCCACGAACGCGTTCTCGCAGCCCGGCAGGAAGCGGCGGCAGAAGTCCGTCAGGCGCGTCACGGCCGCCCTCCCGTCCAGCTGCGCCTCGCTGAGCTGCCAGGGGTCCGCGCCGTCGTTCAGGTCCGCCCGGATGCGGGGGCAGTTGAAACTCAACTCTCCGGGCCGCCCCGGCACGCTGAACGCCTGGAAGTAATCCCCGTCCCGTTCCAGCAGCACCCCGTCCGCCACCGCCTGCCGGAACAGGCCCTCCAGCGAACTGCGGCGCCCCCAGACCATCCAGAAATGCAGGAACTCCGGCGCGTCCTGCGGTTGCCCCGCCCCGTTCAGGAAGTCACGCAGCCGCCCCGTATCCACGCCCGCCAGCGAGAACCGCAGACTCATGGCCTGATGCACCCCGTCCCCATCACCCGCCTGGAACGGCACGCCCGCCGCCGCCGCCACGTCCGCGTCGCCGGTCGCGTCGATGAACACCCGCGCCCGCAGCGCCTGCAGGCCCCCCTTGTTGTGCACGACCAGCGCCCCGATCCTGTCGCCGTCCATGACGGGCTGCACCACCTGCGTATGAAACAGCACCTCCGCCCCCGCGTCGGCCAGCAGGTCATCCAGCACGAACTTCAGGCCCTCCGGATTGAACCAGTTGTCGTTCCCGTGCGCGTCCACCGCGCCGTCCCCCCGCGCCCGCAGGCGCGCCTTGATCTCGTCCGTCAGGCCCAGGTTCAGGTTCTGCCCGCCCGACACGTTCCGCATCAGCGGCGTCACCCACGCGTTCGTGCCCGTGCCGCCCAGGCTGCCCTGCGCCTCCACGACCAGCACCCGCGCGCCCGACCGGGCCGCCGCGACCCCCGCGACCGCCCCGGCCGTCCCACCCCCCGCCACGATCACGTCCCATTCGCGGCCCAGCGTCCGGTAGGGGAGGGTGCCGCCTGTCGCGGCGCCGTTCACGCGCCCTGCCTGCCGTGAGTCCATCAGCCTTTCACCGCACCTTCCAGGCCTTTCATGAAGTACCGCTGGCCGGTCAGGAACACGATCAGGATCGGGATGATCGTGATCACGGCTCCGGCCATGACGGCGCGGCTGTTCGTGCTGAAGGTGCTGCTGAGTTCCAGCAGGCCCGCCGAGAGGGGCAGCATGTTCTTGTCGGGCAGCATGATCCGCGCCCACAGGAACGAGTTCCAGTACGCCACGAATTCCAGGATGGCGAAGGCCACGATGGTGGGGAGCGCCAGCGGCAGCATGATGCGTCGCCAGATGGTCAGTTCGCGCGCCCCGTCGATGCGGGCGGCCTCGATCAGTTCCTGCGGGACGCCCAGGTACGCCTGCCGCAGCAGGAACAGCCCGATGATGCTGGCCGCGCCCGGCAGGACCACCGCGAGGTACTGACGGACCGCGTCAATGACCGGGTTGGTCTGTTGCAGCAGGCCCAGTTTGATGGTCGTGATGTAGTTGACGATCAGGCCCGCCTCGTTCGGCAGGACCATCAGGATCAGGATCGCGTAGAAGATCAGGTCCCGGCCCGGAAAGCGCATCTTGGCGAGCGGGTACGCGGCCAGGGTGGCCAGGGTGGTCGTGATGGTCACGCCCAGCACGCAGATGACCAGCGAGTTCAGGATCAGGCGCCAGAAGGGCACGGTCGTCCCGCTGAACACCTCGGCGTAGTTGCGCAGGGACACGCCTCTGGGCAGGATCTTCGCCTCGTAGATGTTCCCGGTCGGTTCGAACGACGTGATCAGCGTCCAGTAGAACGGGTAGAGCATGATCAGCGCGATCACGATCAGCACCGCGTACGCCAGGACGTTCTGCACGCGCTGCCGGGCCACGCGGCGCGACCTGAGCTGCGCGGCCAGCCGGGCGTGCTCCTCGGCGCTCATGGGGGCGGTCGCGGCGGGCAGGGGGGAGGTCAGGTCAGGCATCGACTTTTCCTCCGCGCGTCAGTTTGAAGTTGATCAGGCCGAACAGGATGCTGATCACCGCGATGATGATCCCGGCCGCCGCCGCCAGCCCGTACTGGAAGTCCACGAACGCCCGCGAGTACGTGTAGAACAGCGCCGAGTACGTACTGCCGGCCGGGCCGCCCTGCGTCATCACGTAGATCTCCTCGAACACCTTGATGGCGCTGATGGTGGACATCAGGCTGCACACCAGAATCGTGGGCCGCAGCCCCGGCAGCGTGATGTTCCAGAACACCTGCGTGCGGGTCGCGCCGTCGATGGTGGCCGCTTCCTCCAGCTCCGGGCTGATGCCCTGCAATCCCGCGAGGTACAGCACCATGTAGTACCCGATGCCCTTCCAGAGCGTCACGAACATCACCGCGTACAGCGCCGTGGCCGGGTTGTTCAGGAAACTGCCGTTCTGCGGCAGGCCCAGGAATCCCAGCACCGCCGTGACCGGCCCGCCCTGCTGGTACATCCAGTTCCAGATCAGGCCCACCACTGCGAAGCTCGTCACGACCGGCACGTAGTACGCCGTGCGGAAAAACCCGATGCCTTTCAGGGGCCGGTTCACCAGCAGCGCCACCAGAATCGCGATGATCTGAATGACCGGCACGACCAGGATGTACTTCAGGCTGTTGCGCAGCCCCGACCAGAACTGCCCGTCGGCAAAGAGTTCCCGGAAGTTCGCCAGACCCACCCACTGCGGCGGCGAGATGATGTTGTACTTCGTGAACGCCAGGTACGTCCCGAAGATGACGGGCCACGTGTGGTACACGACCAGCAGGATCAGGAACGGAAGCATGAAGGTGTAGGCGATCAGGGTGTTACGGGCCGTCACTCTGGCGCCCGTGCCACCCAACTTGTGCTGTGCCCGGCGTGACACACGCCGCTGGGTTGAAGTCATGCCCGGCAGTGTACGCACTTCGCGGCCCGCAGGCATGAAAAAACCAGCCTCCCGCAGGGGGAAGCTGGTGCGGACCACGCGGGGTCCGGTGGGAGGTCAGTCCGGGATCAGTGGCCGTCGCCGTCGGTCGCTTCGCGCTTGCCTTCGCTGTACTCGGCGTTGGCCTGCGCGTTGTGGACCTCGGCCTTGGCGCGGTCCTCAAGGGCTTCGGCCTTGTGGTGGGCGTCGCCCGTCACGGCGTGCGCGACATTGTGACCGGCCTCGCGGGCGCGGTCGGCGGCCTCGTTCACCTTGGCCTTGGCGGCGTCCAGCATGTTCCCGGCAGTGCTCTTGTCATCACTCATTGTGAACCTCCTGCAAGTTGAATTCCCTTGGGTTGGCCCTCTTGGGTGTGCCCAGCATCGTTCAGCCGCGCGCCGCTGCGGTGAGTGCGCCTTCAGGGGCCGCGCAGCAACCCGAAGGCAAACCTTCATGAACCCTGCGCCCGCCACGCGGGTCGTGCGGCGCCAAAACTCTGGACTGCGTCCAGACCGCGCCTTGAACCCTTCGGGTAACACGGACACCAAGTCGAAGCTCACGTGACTGGAGTACAGTGACTCCCGTCATGGATAACCACATCAAGGTGCCCGCACAGGGCGAAAAGATCACGATGCAAGACGGCAAGCTCAGCGTGCCGAACCACCCCATCATTCCCTTCGTCGAGGGTGACGGCACCGGCCCCGACATCTGGAAGGCCAGCGTCCGCGTTCTCGACGCGGCCGTCGAGATCGCCTACGGCGGCGAGAAGAAGATCGAGTGGATGGAAGTCTACGCCGGCGAGAAGAGCCTGCAGGTGTACGGCGCCAACGAGTGGCTGCCCCAGGGCACCCTGGACGCCTTCCGCGAGTACCTGTTCGGCATCAAGGGCCCGCTGACCACCCCGGTCGGCACGGGCATCCGTTCCATCAACGTCGCGCTGCGCCAGGAACTCGACCTGTACGCCTGCGTGCGCCCCGTCCAGTACTTCAAGGGCGTGCCCAGCCCCGTCAAGCGCCCCGAAGACGTGGACATGGTCATCTTCCGCGAGAACACCGAGGACATCTACGCCGGCATCGAGTACAAGGCCGGCACGCCCGAGGCCGACAAGGTCCGCGGCTTCCTGACCCGCGAGATGGGCGTCACCAAGATCCGCTTCCCCGACACCAGCTCCTTCGGCATCAAACCCGTCAGCCGCGAAGGCACCGAGCGTCTCGTGCGCGCCGCCATCCAGTTCGCCATCGACAACGGCCGCAAGAGCGTCGCCATCGTCCACAAGGGCAACATCATGAAGTTCACGGAGGGCGGCTTCCGCGACTGGGGCTACGAACTCGCCAAACGTGAATTCGGCGCGGTCGAGATCGACGGCGGCCCCTGGTGCCAGCTCCCGAACGGCATCGTCATCAAGGACGTCATCGCCGACAACTTCCTCCAGCAGATCCTGCTGCGCCCCACCGACTACGACGTGATCGCCACCCTGAACCTGAACGGCGACTACGTCAGCGACGCGCTCGCCGCGCAGGTCGGCGGGATCGGCATCGCCCCCGGCGCGAACATCAACTACGTGACCGGCCACGCCATCTTCGAAGCCACGCACGGCACCGCCCCCAAGTACGCCGGCAAGGACGTCATCAACCCCTCCTCCGTGATCCTCTCGGGCGAGATGATGCTGCGCTACATGGGCTGGACCGAGGCCGCCGACCTGATCCTCAAGGGCCTGGACGACACCATCCAGCAGCGCGTCGTCACGTACGACTTCGCCCGCAACATGGAAGGCGCCACCGAAGTCAAGACCAGCCAGTTCGGTGACAAGATCATCGAGAACATGAAAGCCCGCAAGGCATAAGCCACAGAAATACGCCACAGAAATGAGGGGAGGCCCGGACCGCACAAGCTGCGTCCGGGCCTTCCTGGTCGTGTGGTATGGAAAGACTCGTCTCTTCAGGGTAGGTAGTCGGCTGGAACTATGCCCGACACCACTGAAATGGGAGCGTCCGGGGCCTATCCCCGGACGTGTCAAAAGAGCTCCCACTCGAGAGTTTCGTCTGTCAGAACCCCGCCTGTC